>CALGOL010000496.1 GCA_937960755.1 uncultured Azospirillum sp. | reverse complement strand
CGCCCGCGTCGCGTCGATGCCGCGTTCCGCCGTCGCCGTCACGGCGACCAGCGTCAGCGCCCCCTCCCCGCCCTCTTTCAGCAACCCGCCATATGCTTTGGCGACATCGCGCAGGACGTGCAACACGGGTGACCAATCTTTTTGCGCCGTCATGCCGCCCTCCCCGTTCCGGCGGCGGCGGACTCATCGGTCAGCGCCTCCCATGCTTCTTTCCATGGTAGCGCAACCGTTTCATCCCCGCCCCATTCGACCGCCCCCCGGCAAAAGCCCATGTTCTTGGCGCCGACGGCCAACCGCTCGGAACAAAGATCATCCAGAGCTTGCAAAAAAGCCTTGCGCGGAGCGGCCGGCCAGTCGTTCCCGTCGAGCGGCGGCCGGATGGTCATGTGAAATACGATTGATCCGCCGACCAGCCGTTCTTCGGCGAACAACAGCTTGGTGACCACGCCGGCGGTAAAGCGGTCGATGACATTGTGGTCGAACGCCTGCACATGTTTGACGTCCGTCACCACGCCGTCGTCAATCAACAAGCGCGCCGCCCGCCCGCGGCTTTCGCTGTTCAGTTCTTCGCGCTCCTTGGCGGCGCCCAGCAGGGCTTCCAACTCTTCCGGTCGCCGGGCTAACGCATCAAGCGTCTGCTGCGTGCAATCGTCCGCGTTGATCAGGTCGCCATTTTGACAACGCCAGTGGAATAGCGTTCGATGCGCCAGCGGCCCCTTGAGCGCCGAACCGGGAATGGTGAAAGGAACGGCGGCGAAAGCGCTGGCCGCCGCCGCCTCAACGAAGGCGGCTTCTCCCTTCTCGTTCCAGCGGATGACGGGTTCGCGGGCGGCGGTGGCGACCTTGTCGGCGCCTCTGGGAACCGGCGCGCCGTCTTGCTGCGGCTCGCCGCGTAGGTCGGCGTCCGCCTGTTCAATCGCCGCGCCGTCGGCGGCGCGGGCGCCGCTTTGCGTTCCTTCGGTGATTGGCGGGCTCCAGCCGCCGATACGCCAAGGGTTGCTCGGCGTCAGCGTGATCGTCGCCGTCACCACGCCCTGCGCCGTCGTATCCCCCGGCAGAATGGTTTCGTCGAATTCCATGCTTGGCGGAGCGTCGCGCAAGGCGCGCAGTGCGCGGGGATCGTTCAGGTCCGGACAGGCGTAGCTAGCCCGGATCAACTTCACCCGGCCATAGCCGCGCCCGCCGCCGCCGCCGAGCCGAAAGGCGGGATGCCGGAACAACCCGACGATCCGTTTCAACAGTTCCTTGTCGTCGCCAGCTTTGTCCGCCGATCCCCATAGCGCCAGTTCGACGGAAAAGCGGCTTCCGACCGGAACCGCTAACCGAACGAACTTCTTGCGTCCATCGGCGACGTGCCGATGGTTGAGCGCGACGTGATCGCGCCGCAATGGGTCGCGTTTGTGCAAAGTGCACAACAGCGCATCGGCTTCCAGATTGGTTATCGGCCCGACGACGGCGTTGTCAGTTGCGTCATGCACGCAGGAGAAGCCGGTGATCAGGCGGCCGACGGCGCCGTCGCCGCCTTGGGCGAAACCGAACACCTCTTTCGTTTCATCCTTGCCGTATACGGCGGCGTAGAGGTGGTTCAAAACACCCTGCAGCGAACCGCCGGTTATGGTCGGCAAACCGTTGACGTCGCGCACCAGCGCGTCCGCCCATATCGGCCCGGCGGCCTCCCCGTCTTCCGTCTTGCCCCGCGCCTCAACGTCGATCCGGTTGCCCGAACCCGACGACAGCGGCGACGCGGCTTCGAAGGTTATCCGCGCCAAATGCAGGATTTCCCCCTTCGGCGTCGCTGTCGGTGCGGCCTTTACGCCAGCCGTCGCCCGTTCATCAACCCGGCGCCAACGCGCGTCCATTTGTTGGCCGGGAACCTTCGGCAGGGTGATCGCAAGGCTCTCATCGTGTTTGTTGATCTTCGGCGCGGCGCCCCACGCCGCCGACAGCAGCGGCGGCGCCGTCCAGATCCGCCCCAAGCCGGCTTCCCGCCACAGGCCGACCACCCCGCGGCCCGCCTGCTGTGAGGCGACCGGCGGTTCGTAGCTGAAAGTGAATACGCTGCCGGCGGCGATTACCTGCCGTTCCACATCCCGCCCGCCAAGAGCGCGATTCCACGGCGCATAACGGCGCAAGGCGATGGCGCTTTCAGACGCAAGAAACTTTCCCCCGTCCGGCAGGCCGAGCATGGCCGCTGTCGGCTGAAAGCAAGGCGCCCCCCAATCGTCCAACAGCGCCAAATCGCTTAACGCCCAAACCCGAACCGGAAGGGTTTCGCCGGCGCAGACCGCGCCTGCCGGCCATAGCTCCGCTTTTTTCGCTTCGATCACTTCACAGTAAAAACCGCCGCCTGCGGAGCCGGCGGCGCGGCCAAGGCGTAGAACCTTTCCCTGAAAGGCGGAAAGCAGCAGCGTCCAATCGCCATCAGACAGCGCGTCGTCATCAGCCTCCAACGTGGCGGCGAAACGGCGCCCGGCGCCCGGCTCCAGATGCTGATGACCGAAAAGCTGGCCGTCCGCCGCCCGGCCGTTTCGCGTGGCGGTGCGCAGCCTCCCGCCCAGCGACGGGCGGACGACCCTCCCGGCGGCGGAAACGAACACGTCTTTGAGCGGCTCCCGTTGCTCCGAACCCGTTGGTCGCCCGACCGTGACGGCCTGCGGATTCAGCGCATTGTCAATGATCCCGCCGCGGGCGTGCTTGGGTTCAAACAGAACCTGCGGGACCGGGTAAGCCGCCTGTCCGCCATCGGTCAGCGGGAGCGCGTTGGAAAAACGCACCCGCCCGCTGTTGAAGACAACGAACGGATTGGCGAACCGACCGTAACGCCCGCCCCCGGCGGCATGGCCGAGCAGAGCGGCGCCCGGCACATAGGTCAACGTTTTGTGCTCGCCTTCGGTGGCGGCGCGCTCGGAAAAAATGACGGATTCGGTGGCCGTCAACGCCAGCAGGGCGCTTCTCATTGCGGTACCTCCAACCATGCGACGGCGCGACCGTAACCGTCGGTTTTCAGCTTGCCGAAGGCCAGCGTCGCGGCGCAGGCGGCGTCAATGAGTTCAGGCCAATACGTGTCGGCCGGTTCGGGAAAGTCGGCGTTCCATTCGACGCGCCCTTCCAGGATCAGCGGCTTGGCCGCTTCGACGGCCCGTAGCGTCATGTTGTCCGCCACGCCGTATTTATCGATCCGCGTCGCGGCGAGCGGTTGGAAAAGGTCGGGCTTTCGGTCGGGATTCCTGTCCTTTGTCGGCAACCGCGCCTGTCCGGGAAAACGCAAAGCGCCCTGCCCGTCTTTCGGCGGGGCCGCCGTTTCTCCCATCCGCGGCCGGTAGCCGAACAGCCGGGTGACCAGAGCGGGATTCCACCCCGCCTGTCCGCCTGCGGCTAAGCGTTCCGCGGTTTCCCGCAAGGTTCCCTTGATTTGCGACATCGGCATGGCGGGAAAGCCGTCGGCGTCCCGCAACGCGACGGCGTCGGCATAGCGCCCGCCGGAAGCGCCGGAGCCGGAAAGCCAGTAATGGGTGAAGCGGATGCGCAGCAAAGCGTAAGCCGTCATGGCGCGCTCCCTTCCGCGTCGTCGATTGCGCCGAGATGCTCGGCGGCGCTTAAGTCAATCAGTTCCAGCGCGTCGAGGACCGGGCCGACGATGGCCGGCAGGGCGAGGTCCGGCGCAAAAGCCCGCAGCGCCTCTTCCATCCGTTTCCACGCCTCGGGGTTTTCCGCTTGCACGACCTCCCGCCATCGGTTGAACGCTTCTTCGGCCTTTTGTCTGTCCCCGAACAGCAATTTGCCGACCTCCAGCAGTTTGCCCCGGCCGGCCGGGGCCGCGTCGAGCGCGTGGAGCAGCGCCCGCAGATCATCTGTTTTCCGGCCGTCGCCGGCCCCCAGCCGGTAGGGGTTGCCGGTCTGGATGATGTTATTCGACGTTGTCAGCTCCCGCTCCAGCACCGCGTCGTATTCTTCCCGCAGCGTCGATTGCGCGACATGAAAGGCCAGGAACGACGGATAAGGAGCGGAGCGACCGCCTTTCGCCGATTTCTTGGCGTATTTGCACAGGCTTTCCGCCAATGCGCCGGCCATGGAAAACGGCTGCGCGGCGTTGATCACCGCGATGCCGGCGCAGGCGCTGAGCGTGCGGCCGCTGCGGCTTTCGATTTCGGTCAGCAGGCGCTCGGCGAACGGCAGCGCCAGATCGGCGCGCACCAGGATGGTGATGTCGTCGCCCCCCAGCAGCACCGGCCGGGCCGGCATCACGTATTGCTTCGGCTTTTCGGCGTCCGGCCAAGCGCGGCAATGGGGCAGCAACACCGTGGCGGCGGCGGCTTGGGCGGCGCCGACCACTATGCTTTCGATCCGCTTGCCCTCGTCCAAAACACCCTGCGCCCCCGTCGCGGCGTCGGTCGCTTTGCGGAAGATTTCGCCTAAACCGGACAAATCGGCATGGATGACGGCGATGCGCCGGTCGTCGTCGATGAACGGGAACAGCGGGTTGCTCTTCTCATCCTCTTCGTCCGGTTCAAAATTGCGGGGAAAGACGACCGTCAGGCCGTCCTTTTTGTGGTTTTCTTCCGCCAGAAAGCGTTGCGCCACGCGGTCAAGGCGACATGCGGCCTGATCGCCGATCAACGCTTGCGCTCGGCGACGCTGCGCCGCCGTCACCCCGTCCACCGGGACAATGTCGGTTCCGTAGGCATACAGCCCGGTGACTACCCGCCCGGTTCGGGGATTGAAGGCGGTGAACGGGTGTCCCGTCGGCGGCAAGGCGGCGGCGGCGTTGTCGCGGATCGCCCCGCCGCTGCGGTAAGCGGTTTTCAGCGCCGCAATCTCATTGTCCGCCCGTATTGGCCCGCTTTCAGCGAATTCCAGCCCCGGCGCCTCCCGCGCCGCCGTCAGCCGCCACAGCGCGCGAACCCGCTGCAAAATTTCCCGATCATCGGCGTGCAGGCAAAACGCGCCGCCGGCGCGGCGGGAGAAACGAACCCTGTCCGTTAACGCGAGCGCGCCTAAAACCCGCCCGATCAGGTCGCCGTCGCCGGCCGCCAGCCCGGCCACAAGATCGCTGGCTCCGATCGCTTCGCGCAAGGGACCGGAATCGAAAATGTAACGTTGAACGCCCTTGGCCTCGCAGAGGTAGGCCCAGTGTTCGGGCGGCGTGTTTGCCATCGGCGTCAATCCAGCGTTCAAGGTTGCGGGAGCGGGCAGCTTGCCTCGGACGGGTCCGTCTGCGGCGGCCGGCAATTTTGCCGCGCCGCGCGGGCGCGGATTTCGATCACCGGCTCCGCCGCCACGAACGACCCGAGGCCGAAGTGGCAGCCGAAACCGAAGGCGAGCGGCCCGGCGACCGGATCGGCAAAACGCAAGCGTAGAAAGGCGAAGGTTTTGTTGGGCGGCCGTTCACCCTTCCGCCGCTCCACCTGAAACGCCCTGTCCAGGGCCGGCGGCAGTTCCTCCACGGCGATAATGGCCGGTAAGCCGAGCAGCGCGGCCTCGCGGCGGACCTGCATCGCCGGGTCGCGGTCCCGGCCCGAATGCTCGATCCGCCAGGGCGGACAATAAGGAGTGACCGACCGCCATGTCCGCGCCGGGCTGTAGCAGCGTTCGGCCGGCGTCTCGCCCATCCAGCGGGGGGCAAGCGCCCATGCGCCACGGCCCCCGAGAAACAGCGCCTCACGGCAGCCGGCGAGCAGCGCCAAACCATCCCCGTCGATGCCGCCGGCGGCGAAGACCAGCAGGTGATCAATGCGCCCGTCGCCGTCGAGATCCTCCGGCCGGTAGAAAGCGTGGCCATGCGGCGCGCCGGACCCGCCGCCGTGCAGACAGTTCGGCAGCAAGGGCGACCCGATCAACCGCTTGGCGGTTTTGATCAGGCAACTGCGCGCCGCCTCCCCAACCGCCAGCGCCAATTCCAGCGGCGGCCCCGGCGGCCCCGCCAGTCGCCAGCGCCAACCGCGAACGAGCGGGGGATCAGCGGCTTCCGTCATGGGCTTCCCGTCAACTTCCGCAGCCAATCGCCCATCGCCGCCATGCCCTCGGCGCCGCGCCAGAGCTGAATGTTTTCGGAGGCGGCCTTGGCGATCAGCGCCCCCTCGTCTCTTTCAGGCGGAGGCGAGGGATGAACCAGCGCAACCATTCCCCTGGGGCCAACCAGATTCTTCTTGAGGAACGCCAGCCTGTTGATCGCTTCCTGGCTGAGCGGCTCGACCGTTCCGGGTCTGGTCAGATTGCCGGTCTTGCATTCAAGAACATGAAGCTGGTTGTCGAAGAACAGGCCGACGTCGATCTCGTGTCGGGATGATCGGTCGCCGCTGTCGGTCACGGCGCCGGCGGCGGAATCCCATTCCAGCCCGTCCCCGTCCAGTTCAAGACCAAGCAGCGGGGCCGCCTGGATCCCGGAAGGCAAGGCGGCGCGCACGAGATTGTAGACGTGCTGTTCAAACCACCCGCCGCCCATCAATTCGACCGCGTCGACGGAAACAAAGCAAAAACCGCCGTCCGCGTCCTGGGTCATCAGTCCGGCGGCGGCGGCGTCCTCGCAAACACGGGCTTCCAATGCGTCGGACGGCGTTGCCGTCATCAGGCGGCGATAGTTTTCAGGGTCAGTCGTCGCCTGCCGGCGGAGCCAATTCGGATTCTTCAACCGGTCGTTCTGGTGCGCCAGCGCGTTGGCGGTTCGCAGCAGGCCCCTGGCGGCGGGGGCGGCGCTCGCCCAAGCGGCGTGCAGCCGCGCGACGTTTTCACGGTTTCGCCATGCCGCTTCAGCGGCGCGCCATGACATTCTCGGCCCGTTATGAGATAGAAAGCCGTGCAGCCGCAGATAATCATCCACCAGCAGATCGCGCGACGCCAAGAGCTGCGGCGTCCCCGCCGCCCCGGTCAGCGGAATCACGCGGTTCGGCCCCGGTTGGAAACAAACCGTCTCGACGATCTCCGCCCCGACGGCTTCCGCCGCCTGGGCGGCGGCGAAGCGCATCGGCGTCGTGCCGCTGGTCACATTGGCGACGATGCGTCTGGGGACGCCGTACCGGGTCAATTCCGCGATCAACAGGCTGCGACAGGCGGCGGGATCGAACGGCGGCGCCCGAACGACGACCACCTCCGGCGCTTTCGCGGCTTTCCGCCCCTCAAGCACCAGCTTCAGGCGCTCCGCCGGCAAGACGGCGTTGTTCAGATCGTTCCGGGTTGGCGGTTCGGCGGCGCCGCACAGGATCACCACCCGATCCGGCGGCGCATCGGCGGCCAACGCCACCAGCGCGTTGGGAACCATGTAATGGCTGGCGCAACAGATCACAACATTCATCATTCATCGCCACCCCTAAGCAGCAGAGGCCACGCTTAAAAATACGAAACTTTTCATATTATGTATCATTTAAGATGTATTCTTTCACCAAGAAAATGCAAAAAATTACCGGGAGCCGCTAAGCTCGTCTTGTCCTGATTGAGCGTCAGCCGCCGCCGACCCAGCGCGCGGGCGAAGCGTCGCAACGCCGCTTCCGCCGCCCGCCGGTTTGGCGACAGCAGCACAAGATCGTCGGCGTAACGGACAAAGGCGACGCCCTCGGCGTCCAACTCCCGATCCACCGGATCAAGGAATAAATTGGCCAGCAGGGGCGACAGCGGCGACCCTTGAGCGATGCCCCGCCGTTGCGGTGAAAAACCCGCCAACCATGCCGCCGCCAGTCTCTCGACGCTCGGATCGCCCGCCGCTTGCCGCAAATCGCCGCGCAACAGGCGGTGATCGATGCTGTCGAAAAACGAGCGAATGTCGGCGTCCACCGCCCAATGCCGCCCGGCGCGAATATGACGACGCACGCAAGCGACGGCGGCGGCGACCGAACGCCCCGGCCGATAACCGAAACTGGCATCGTGGAACCGCGGCTCCAGCCGTTTTTCCAAAGCCGCCGCCATCGCCGTCTGCAACACCCGGTCGCCGACGCAAGGAATCGCCAGCACGCGGGCGCCGCCGTCGGGTTTGGCGATGGCGACGCGCCGCAACGGCCCTGGACGGTAGGTTCCGTCCAGCACGGCGGCGCGCAGCCCGTCAAGTTGACGGTCGAGATCGCGCTCGAACGCCGCCAGCGCCACGCCGTCTCCTCCGGCGGCTCCCTGGTTGCGCCGCACCCGTCGCCACGCCGCCCGC
>CALGOL010000495.1 GCA_937960755.1 uncultured Azospirillum sp. | reverse complement strand
CGAGATTACAAGGTGACTGGAGTTCAGACGTGTGCTCTTCCGATCTGCTGGAGGCGACGGCGGCGGCGGTTCATCAGGTGTTTGCCGAAACGGCGCGCCGCGGCGGCCGTGAACTGCAAATCGTCGCGGCGCAAGACGCCTATGTGTCGGCGGCGCGGCCGTTCGTCGCCCGCAGGCTTACGCCCGCGCTTTAAGCGCCGCCTTGGCGTCGGTCAGGCGTTGGGCGGGCAAGACGGCGATGAAGCTGGCGCCGCCGCCCGGCCGATTTTCATAGGTCAACACGCCGCCATGCAGCGCCATTAAATTCTTGGCGATGGAGAGACCGAGCCCGACCCCTTCGTAGTGTCGGCTGGCGGAATTGTCCGCCTGGCGAAACGGCTGATAGAGAAAGGGCTTGAAATCATCGGGCACGCCGGGGCCGTTGTCCGACACCCGCACCGCCAAGCCGTCGCGCGGCGTTTCAATCGCCACTTCGACCCGGCCGCCGGGCGGGGTGAATTTCACCGCGTTCGACAGCAGGTTCAAGATCACCTGCCGATAGGCCCGCCGGTCGACCCAGACCAGCGGGGCCGCGCCTGTTATGTGATTGACCAGTTCGACGCCGCCCTCGTCGGCGCGTTCGCGCAGCATTTGCAGACACTGCGCCACGGTTTCCGTCGGGGAGATGGCTTCTTCTTTCAATTCGTAGCGGCCGGATTCGATCCTCGACATGTCGAGGATGGCGTTGACCACGTCCAGCAGTCGCGCGCCGCTTTCGTGAATGTCGCGGGCGCAGGCCTTCTGCCGGGTGTTGAGCGGACCGAAATATTCGGAATCCAGCACTTCGGCGAAGCCGATGATGGCGTTGAGCGGGGTGCGCAACTCGTGGCTCATATTGGCGAGAAACTCGCTTTTCGCCCGGTTCGCCAACTCGGCCGCGCTTTTGGAGGCGAGCAGCTCCGCCTCGTACTGCTTGCGCTTGGTGATGTCGCGGATGACGCCGACGTAGGTCGCCTTTTCTGGGGCGTCGGGGTCCTCCGCCACGGTCAGGGCGCTGACGGCGATGGTGACGGGGACCGACGCGCCATCCCGCCGCATCGCCAAAATTTCCCGATCGGCCCCGATGACGCGCCGTCCATCCCCGGTCAACGCCTCCATCGGGTCGATGCCGACATGGTGGTGATGGTGTTGCTGGGGGGTGAGCAGATTGATCGACTGGCCGAGGATCGCATCCTCTTCATAGCCGAACAAACGCTCGGCCGCCGGATTGAAGGTGAGTATGCGGCCGCGCCCGTCAATCGTGATGACGGCGTCAACCATGGAATCCAGAATGCCGCGGATGCGTCGCGACGCATCCAGCAGCTTCGCCTGATCGGTTTCGCGCTTTTCGTGTTGCTGGACGACGTAACGGGTCAGAGCGCCGATGACGATGGTCATCGCCACGCCGATGGCGGTCCAAGCGACGGCGTCGCGCCGCCAGTCCGCCAGAATGGCCCCGATGTCGCGAAAACTGAGCACGGCGAAGTCGTAATCCGCCATCGGCCGGTAACCGATGAGGTGTTCCGCGCCGTGACGCGGCAGATGAAACACGCCGCCCTGCGGCGGCGCGGCGGCGATCTTCGCCGCCAGTTCGGGCCATTCGTTGAGATTGCCGTCGAGCAGCCGTCGTTCATCCGGCAAGGACAGCACGATGTCGCCCTTACGGCTGACTAACGCCGCGCCGTCGCTGATCGCCGGATAGGCCCCGGCGACGGCGCTTAGCAGCTTTGGCGGATCGAGCAGCAGCAAAAGCACGCCATTAAGCGACCCGTCGGCGCGTTCCAGCCGGCGGGTCACCGGGATGGCGGCGGCGGGGGTGCGGAATAACGAAGCCGGCGGAGAGCCGACGATCAAACCGCCGTTTTCCCCGTCAAGATGCGGTTGCAGCAAATCGGGTATCGACAGCGCCAGTTCCGCCCGGCTGGGCAGGTCGCGGGCGCGCAACCGCACGGCGCCGCGGGGATCAATCACCAGAGCGTTGACCACCTGGGGAAATGAATCGATATGCTTCAACAGATAAGCATGCAGGTTGACGGAGGCGGACGGCGGCATCGAGTCGTGCATGCCGATCAACACCGCCAAGTCGTCGGCCAATAGCGCCGCTTGGCGCAGCGACTGCGCCGCCATGTCGCCCAGCAAACCGGTTTGTTCGGCGGCGTGGTGGCGGGCGTGCCGCAAAGCGTCGTCGCGTTGCTGCCACACGCCGTACACGATCAGCCCGTTCACCACCAAAATAAACGCCACGCCCGATGCGGTCATAAGGAAGCGCACTGATCGCGCCAGCGTCGCGGCGCGGCCTTTCATGCGGCGTAGGAGACTTCGTGTTTTGCTGTCGGCCGGCTGTGGCATGGCGGGCGGGAAACTCCGGTGAAAGCGGGCGATCATACCAAGCGCCCCTGTCGTCCGAGAACTGGTATTTCAGATCTGGCGCCGCAGCGGCGTTGACCTGAGTCACAGAGGCGTATGTTTTGACAGGCGGCGTGCGCTTTGGCGTACCGCGCCGCGTCAAAAAAAGTTAGAACAGCGGCCGGGCGGTCGATCCGCCATCCCAACGATTGACAGCGTCATATTGAGCAGGTCGGCGATGCCTAACGGTCCCCTTTCGCTTTATCGTCAGCGGCGCGGCTCCGGCACCTTGCGCGCCGATCCCGATCAGGAACTGGCCGCCGAAAAGTTGCAAAGCCTGTATCAAGCGCTGGGGCGCTATCAGCCGCAGACCGGCAGGACGGGCTGGCGCGAGCGTTTCGGCTTGTCGCGCCGCCCGGCCGAACCGGCGCCGCAGGGACTTTACATGTATGGCGGGGTCGGCCGCGGCAAGTCCATGCTGATGGACCTGTTCTTTGAAACCGCCCCTGCCGACAAGAAGCGCCGGGTGCATTTCCACGCCTTTATGCTGGAAGTGCATGAACGACTGCATAAGTACCGCGAATCTATTTCCGGTCGGCCGCGGGCCGGCGACGACGCCTTGCCGCGTCTGGCGGAGGAAATGGCGGGCGAAGCGTGGTTGTTGTGTTTCGACGAATTTCACGTCACCAACATCGCCGACGCGATGATCCTGGGCCGACTGTTCACCGCGCTGTTTGAACGCGGCGTCGTGGTGGTGGCGACCAGCAACTGGGCGCCCGACATGCTCTACAAGGACGGCTTGCAGCGGGAACTCTTCTTGCCGTTCATCGCCTTGCTGAAACAGCGCCTTGACGTGCTGGCGCTGGACGGACCGGTCGACTATCGCCTTGACCGTTTGCAGGGCAAGCAAGTCTATCACGCGCCGCTGAACGACGAGACGGCGGCGCGGCTGGAGAGCACCTTTCTGGCGTTGACCGACGGCGCGGCGGGCGCGCCCGACCATTTGCTGGTGCAAGGCCGGCGGGTGGACGTGGCGCGGGCGGCCAAGGGCGTCGCCTGGGTCGGTTTTTGGGAGATGTGCGGCAAGCCGCTGGGGCCGGCGGACTACATCGCGCTGGCGGTGCATTACCACACGGTTTTGCTGAGCGGCGTGCCGATGATGAGCGATGAGCGCCGCAACGAAGCCAAGCGCTTGATGACGTTGATTGACGCCTTGTACGAGCACAAGGTCAACGTGGTGATTTCCGCCGAAGCCCTGCCGGAAAAGCTCTATCCCGTGGGCGAGCACGCTTTTGAGTTCGAGCGCACCGTCAGCCGCCTGATGGAGATGCAGGCGGAGGATTACCTCAACAAGCAGCATTTGACCTGAGAGATCAAGTTCGGGAGAATTATCGTATCAACCGGCGCGGGGGGCCTGCGCGGCGCGGGCGGCGTGTTACGTAAGGTGTGCTATGGGCCAGAACCTTTACGACACCGATTTTTACGCCTGGACGAACCAGCAGGCGGCGGCGCTGCGCAAAGTGGCGGAGTTGCGGCTGAATCTGCCGGGCGTCGATATCGAACATCTGGCGGAAGAGGTCGAAGACATGGGGAAGTCTGAGGCGCGCGCCGCGCGCTCGGCCTTGGCGGTGATTATTGAACATTTGCTGAAACTACGCCATTCCCCCGCCGGCCCGCCGCGTAACGGTTGGCGCGACACCGTACACAGCCATCGGCGGCTGCTTGAGGACGTGCTTGCCGACAGCCCCGGTCTGAAAAGCGAACAACGGCTGGCGGAGATGTTAGCCGAAGCGTGGCGGCGCGGGCGCTATGACGCTTGCGCGGCGCTGAACCGATACGGCGAGGCGGACGCCGCGGCGGCGATTCCGGCCGACTGTCCGTTTCGTTTTGAACAATTGTGCGATTTTGAATGGTGGCCTGAATCGGCCTGCAACGACGGCCTAACCTGACGTCGCGGTTTCCAAAGGCCGACCGGCCTTTGGCGGGCGCGGGCGGAGCCCGCCCGCACCC
>CALGOL010000494.1 GCA_937960755.1 uncultured Azospirillum sp. | reverse complement strand
CCGCCGCTGGAGGTCGATTGCGATGCGCGCGACGGCGGGGCGGCGGGCGGCTCCTGGCTGCGGCGATAACTGTCCAGCGCCTTGGCGGAATTGGCCCGGCTGATCGCCTTGTCCGACGCCGACGACGAACGCGACGAAGAGTACGACGGGGTGCGCGAGGACGAGGACGAACTGCGGGAATAGCCGCCGCTGGATGACGAACGCGACGCGGAGGAGGTGCGCGACCGCGCCTCCGCCCCGTCGGGCGCCAGCAGCGCCGCAACGCCCAAGACGCTCGCCGCCGTCAGCGCGACGGGGGCCGGGGCGGGAACGGCGAGGAATTGCCAAACGGCGACTAAAAGCGCGGTCAGCGCGCCGCCCAAGGCCCGGCGGATGCGCGGAGCGTTGAAACGGCGTCGGGCGCTACAGTCGGCGCGCAAGCGGCGCATCGGCGTCTTCCCCCCTGAAATTCGACAGCCGGATTATAGCGGCAGTCTGGGCGGAAGCACGTAAGACTTGGTTTCAATTATGTATTATTTCAAATCCAAGTGACTGCCGTCGCAGAACGGCGGCTTCTTGGTCTGCTTGCAGCCGCAAAAGCGGCCCTTCATGTCGGCCGACGGCGTGAAGGACATCGGCGTGAAGTCGGTTCCCATATGGCTGCCGTCGCAAAACGGCTGTTTGGCCGAACGGCCGCAGCGGCACCACCAGACGGTTTCGCCCGCCTTCATTTCCACGGTGAACGGGGCTTTGGCGGCGACAACGGCTTGTTGGGGCATGACAGGCGCTCCGCTGATAGGGGTCGGCTATCAGCAAAGTGCGTTCGATAGGACTACAAGTCAACCGTCAGTCGCCCAAACAATCTCAGCGCGTCAAACGATCCCAGCGCGTCAAACGATCCAGGTGACGTCGGCGGTGAACAGGTAGCCGGCGCCATAGACTGTCTTAATCAGCTTCGGCGCCCTGGGGTCGGGCTCGATTTTCTTGCGGATGCGAGAGATGCGCACGTCGACCGCGCGGTCGAAGGGCATGTCGTCGCGGTCTGATTCGGGGCCCTGCAATTGTTCGCGCGACAGCACGCGGCGCGGCGCCTTCAACAGCGCGGTCAGCAATTCGGCCTCTGCGGCGGTCAGCGTGTCGCGCCGGCCGTCGTCGGCCGCCAGGGACAAATCGCCCAGATTGAACACCCAGTCGCCGAAGCGCGCTTTCGACGCCTGCGCGCCGCCCGCCGCCGCCGCCAACTGTTCACGCCGCCGGATCACGGTCTTGACCCGCGCCACCAGCTCGCGCGGCTCGAACGGTTTGACGATGTAGTCGTCGGCTCCCAGCTCCAGCCCCAGCACCCGGTCGGAAACATCGCCGCGGCCGGTGAGCACGACGACGCCGAAGCGCACGTCTTCCCACAATTCGCGCACCAGGGTCAGGCCGTCCATGTCGGGCAGGCCAAGATCGACCAGGCACAAATCGGGCGGATCGCGGCGGATGGCGGCGCGGGCGGTTTGTCCGGCGCCAAACAACTCCACCGTAAAGCCGAACTGCTCCAGCACGGTGCGCAACAGATTGCGGACGTCGGGGTCGTCGTCGACGACGTAAATGCGTTTCCTCCCGCCCATGTTGTTTTGTTCTCTTAGGGTCGGTTGTGATGATGGTTCGTCGGCGAATTGATCGCCGCCGCCAACTGGCTTTTTTCCCATGGTTTGCCGAGAATGACCAGCCCTTCGGCGTCGTCGATCTCTTCGATCGAAAAGCCGCTGAACAGGATCACCCGCACGTCGGGCCGCTCCGCCTTCAGCCGGCGCGCCAAGGTGAGGCCGGAAACCCCCGGCATGACGATATCCGACACCACCAGGGCCAGATCGTCCAACTGTTCGGCCAGCGCCAGAGCCTCGTCGCCGTCGCCGGCCTCCAGCACCGAAAAACCCATCTCCATCAACTGGTCGCGCATCACCCGGCGCACGTCGGCGTCGTCCTCCGCCACCAGCGCCAACCGCCCATCCCAGCGCGGCGCGGCGGGCTGAGGCGTTACGGCCAGCTCGGCGGTTTTGGGCGGCGGCGGCGCGCCTTCCGGCAGCAGCAGGGTTATCATGGTGCCGAGGCCGGGTTCGCTTTCGATGCGGATATAGCCGCCCGACTGCTTGACGAAGCCGTAAACCATCGACAACCCCAAGCCGGAGCCGAAGCTTTTGGTGGTGTAGAACGGCTCGAAGGCGCGGGCCGCGCCGCCGGGGGCGAAGCCGCAGCCGTCGTCGCGCACGGTGATTTCAACATAGCGCCGCGGGATCGGCGGTTCGTCGAAGTCGCGGCCGAAGTTGCGTTCGCGCAGACCAACGCTGATTTCCAGTTCGCCGCCGTTCGGCATGGCGTCGCGGGCGTTGAGCGCCAGATTGACCAGCGCGTTTTCCAACTGGGTCGGATCGGCGACGGTCCATGCCTGCCCGGCGGTGTGGTCGGGGGTGACGACGGCGGATTGGGTGCAGTGGCATTACGCATGGTGCACCTCCGATAGCGAC
>CALGOL010000493.1 GCA_937960755.1 uncultured Azospirillum sp. | reverse complement strand
GGGGCCGCGGCCGCTGCGCATCGCCGCGGCGCGCGACGGCGACGACGCGGTGAGTTTGACGGTGACCGATCACGGCCGCGGCATGACGGAAGAGGTCCGGCAAAAGGTGTTTGAGCCATTCTTCACCACCAAGCGCGGCGCCGGCGGAACCGGCCTTGGCATGCACATCGTCTACAACCTCGCCACCCAGCGGCTGGGCGGGCGGATCACGGTCGCCAGCGACGCCGACCCGCAATCGCCCGTGCGCGGGACCACGTTCACGCTAATGTTACCGCTAACCGCGCCATGACGCGGGACGGGAAAAAGCGCCGGCTTTTCGCTGCCGGGTTTCCGGCTATATTGCTGGCCGGGGGCAATATGACACGACGGGGAGCAGGGACGTGAGCGACATTCGCGACGATGAGGACGATTGGTTCGCCGCAGAGGACGACACGCTGGACGAAACGCCTGCATCCGCGACAGCGGCGGGCGGCGGCGCGACGCCGTGGAAAGTGCTGGTGATCGACGACGAGCCGCAGGTGCACGCGGTGACGCGCATGGTGTTGTCCGACCTGACGTTTCAGGGCCGCCCGGTGGATTTCATCTCCGGCTATTCCGCCGCCGACTGCGCCCGGCTGATCGTCGAGCATCCCGACGCCGCCGTCGTGCTGCTGGATGTGGTGATGGAAAGCGAACACGCCGGTTTGCAGGCGGCGCGCCACATCCGTGAGGTCGCCGGCAATCTCAACGTCCGCATCGTGCTGCGCACCGGACAGCCGGGGCAGGCCCCCGAGCGCGAGGTGATCGACAGCTACGAGATCGACGACTATAAGGCGAAAAGCGAGCTGACGGCGGATGCGCTTTACACCTCGGTCAAGACCGCGTTGCGCTCGTATCGTCATATTGCGGCCTTGGAGACCAGCCGGCGCGGGCTGGAGAAGATCATCGACGCATCCGCTTCGCTGATGGAGCGGCGCTCGCTGGAATCTTTCGCCGACGGCGTCACCATGCAACTTCGGGCGCTGATCGACAGCGCCGACGCGGTGTTCCTCTGCGCCGCTGAAAGCGGCGATATTCAGATTCTGGCGGGGGACGAAACCGGGCGGCGCGCCCTGACCGACGCGGTGTGGGCGGACGTGCGCACGGCGTTTGCCGAACGCCGTCATGTCCGCGGCGAGCGGCACTGCGTCATCCTGGTGCGCGCCCGCGCCCATGACGCCGGGGTGGTCTATCTGTCGGCGGGCCGGACGCTGTCGGAGATTGATTTCCAACTGCTGGAAGTGTTCTGCAACCGCGTCGCCGCCGGGTTGGACAATGTCCACCTCTATCAAAAGCTGCTGGCGGCGCAGCAGGCCACTGTCCACGCGCTGGGCAAGGCGGCGGAGTTCAAGGACGAAGTCACCGGCGACCATGTGCGCCGTATCGCGGCCATGTCCACCGCGGTGGCCCGCGAACTGCGCGCGCGCGACCTGCACCTCGCCACGCTGGACGATGAGTATTTGGAGCTGATCGGGCTGGCGTCGGTGCTGCACGACGTCGGCAAGGTCGGCATTCCCGACCGCATCCTGATGAAGCCGGGGCGGCTCGACGATGACGAGATGACGGTGATGCGCACCCACGCCTCCAAGGGCGGGGAGATTTTACGGCTCGCCGCCGATCTGGTGGGCGGGCGCAGCTATCTGTCGTTGGGGGCGGAAATCGCCGACGGCCATCATGAGAAGTTCGACGGTTCCGGCTATCCGCGCCGGCTGGCCGGGGAGGATATTCCCTTGTCGGCGCGCATCGTCGCGGTGGCCGACGTGTTCGACGCGCTGATCCATCCCCGGCCCTACAAGCCGGCGTGGGAGGTGGAGAAGGCGTTGGCCTATATCCGCGACGAATCCGGCAAGCATTTTGACCCGGCGGTGGTCGAGGCGTTTTTCACCGTCATCGGCCGCGGCGACGCTGACATCGCCAACCGCGGCTGAACGGCGGTCGGTTTGGGGCGGCGTCGAAGCCCTCTCCCCCGGGGGCTATGGCGTCCGCATATCTTGCGCTTTGAACTGATTTTTGACGTTTCACCGTCATACCGGCGAAGGCCGGTATCCAGGCTTTTTAGAAAATTATCCGAATCGCCCCGGACCCCGGCCACTCAAAGGGGTGACGCCGTAAAGTTAAGTAGATCAGTTTTTATCCCGTTCCAATCAATGCCCCGACAAAACCAGGATTCGCACCGGCATCAGCAGCGCCTGCGCCCGCAAAATCGCGGCGTGAACCAAGCCCACGGCGTCAATGGCGTGCAAATACAGCGCTTCAAAGAAGCCGTCCTGCTTCAACGCCAATCGCTCGTGATTCGAGGTGTAGGCGTTGGCGACGCATTTGCTGCCCGGCGGCACATTGCGCAAACCGCCCTCGTACAACGGCTCCATCATGGCGACGATTGAACCGGGTTGGCCGCGCAACTGTTGATCGATCAATTGATCGGTCGGGCGGAACTGACCCGAGGCGATGACGTTCTGCACGTCGACCACCACCATCGGGATGATTTCATAGGGATTGGACAGGCAGGAAATCTCGGCGATCATCCCAGGCTTGACGACCTGGGCGGCGATTTGGCCGAAGCCGGCTTGTATTTGTCGCGTTCCGGCGCCCGCCGGCACAATCAAACCGGCGGGGCGAAGAATGTTGCTGACATAATCGCCCGGATGCAAGGCGAATTGTTGCAGCGTGCCGTCAACCCCGGCGCGGATGCTGGTCAACGACAACTCGACCCGCGCCTGATCCGCCGACGCTTTGGCGCTTTCCAACTGCGCCGGCAGTTGGTTACGCAACTTGGCGAGGATTTGCTTTTCCATCGCCGCGGCGGCGTCGGCGGCGCCCGCCAACACCTCGACATTCGAGGCGAGGCGATCCATCTCGCGCCCGCTGACGACGTCGCGGTTGCGGGACACCAGTTCCTGATTGCGGCGCAATTCGTTTTGCGCCTGATCGAGTTGGGCGCGGGCGCTGGCCAACTGGGCATTGGCGGCGGCGGCCTCCGCTTCGGCCAGCGTCATCGCCGCTTCGATTTCTTTGATTTTGGCCTCGGCGACGGCCAAAGCCGCTTGCTGGCGGTCGTTATGCAAGGTGAACAACAAGTCGCCCGCTTTGACCTGTTGTAGATTCCGCACGGCGACTTTATCGACCCGGCCGGCGATTTCCGGCACGATCGTCACGGTGCGGAAGAAGGACGCGGCGTTATTAGTGGAAGGATGATAATAAAAAATGATGGTTATCATCGCGACGGTAAGCATCGCGCAGGCGGTTATGCCGTAGCGCAGCTCATACCAAATCGAAAAGATCGTTAGTTCCTTGCCGATTTGTTTGCCCTGCACATAGCGCCGAATAAGATAATCGGGGAATATGGTCACCAGCGAAGCGATAATCAGCTCAAGCATGGTCGCTGCCCCCCTTGGCGACCGGCGACGCTTCCGCGGCGGCCGGCACGGTTGACGACGCCTCTTCGGCGTGGGCCACCGTGCGCTTGATCGAATCGAGGGAGTCCGCGATGGAGCGGATGGGTGTCAAGAGGTCGGGGATCTGCACCACGGCCAAGATCAAGGCGGCGACCCAAAAGATGTTTTCATGGGTGAACAGGGCCAGCAACGCCAGAATGCCGACCAACTGGTAATGCGCGCGCCCCAGTCCTGCGGCCATATGCTCCGGCAAGGAATGGATCTTGAAGTATATCGTTCCCGCCACGAACGCCCCGACGACGATCAGCATCGACATCGTGCCGAACATCCCGTCGGAGCCGTCGGCCCCAGGGATGAACGAAGGCAGATGGGGCGGCGCCATCCGGTGAAGTCCAACCGTCGCGTC
Source organism: uncultured Azospirillum sp. (assembly GCA_937960755.1). Lineage (GTDB taxonomy): Bacteria > Pseudomonadota > Alphaproteobacteria > Azospirillales > Azospirillaceae > Azospirillum. The sequence continues at coordinate 658 of CALGOL010000493.1, read as the reverse complement.
CGTCATTCATCCTCCTTGGCCCGACTGCGTCTTGGGCGCTATGAAAAATCGTCGACGCGATTTTGTATCATTCGACCGCCGTAAATTTCCAGTATAACGAATGATCGATGGTTCGGACTATCAGCGGCGTTGCGGCGACGGCGGCTAAACGCCGGCTTTAAATATCCATCCCGCCACTTTGTGGCGCTGGTCGTAGAGCTTTTCGGCTTCCGGGGCCGGGGCGATCAACCATTCCCACACCCGTTGCGGCGGCGGCAGGTCGGCGCCCCATGTCGTGTCGTCCCGCTCCACCTCGCGGCCCAGCGCGTCGGCCCAGCGGCTCTCAATATCGCTGTAAATCGCCGCCGTTTCGCCGATCTCCCGCACCCAGCGGAAATGCCGTTCAATTAGCGCGCGGGCGAAGGCGGCGCGGGTTCGCTCGTCGATGTCGGGACGACGGCGCTCCAGCGCTTCGTCGGGCAAGAGCGGCAGTTGGCTCGCCAGATTGGCCGACAGGACGAAATCGAAACGCTCCCCGGCGAACGGCGGGACCGCCTGAGACGGATCGGGCGGCGGGCCGCGCGACTCCAGCGCCGCCGACAAGGCCGCCAGCACGCCGGTGGCGTCGCCGGCCGCCACTTCGATCGCGATCGCCGCCTCGACGAACTGCTCTCGGCAA
>CALGOL010000492.1 GCA_937960755.1 uncultured Azospirillum sp. | reverse complement strand
GCCGGCAGATCTGCCGGCGCCGCCGTCCGCCGCGCAGCCGGGCCGATGAACCCGCTTTCCGATCTGCTCGTTTCGCAGATATTCGCCTGGATGTTGGTTTTCGCACGGGTGGGAACGGCGTTCTCCGTCATGCCGACGCTGGGCGACGCTTTCGTCTCCATGCGGGCGCGTTTGCTGTTGTCGGTGATCGTGGCGCTTTTGGTTGCGGGCGCGATGGGCGAGCAATTGCCGAAGATGCCCGACAGCCCGCTCGCGCTCTTCAAGCTGATTTTCGGCGAGATCACCATCGGCCTGTTCATCGGCACGGTGGCGCGGCTGATGCTCAGCGCCCTGGAAACCGCCGGCGGCATCATCGCGCTGCAAGCGGGGCTGGCAAATGCCCAGATGTTCAACCCCGCCATGGCGTCGCAAGGCTCGCTTCCGGGCGCGCTGCTCGGTTGGCTGGGCTTGCTGCTGATTTTCGCCACCGGCCTGCATCACTTGCTGATTATGGCGGTGGTGGAAAGCTATCAGACCTTCGTCCCTGGCGCGCCGTTGCCGGTCACCGACATGGCGGAGCACATCGCCAAGGTGGTGGAGCGCAGTTTCATCATCGGTTTTCAGATGGCGACGCCGTTTCTGGTTTCCGGCATGCTGTTTGCTCTCGCCCTTGGCTTGTTGAGCCGCTTGGCCCCGCAAATTCAGGTGTTTTTTTTGTTTATGTCGGTGCAAGTCGCCTTGGGACTTTTCTTGTTCGCCGTCACGCTGTCGGCCATAATGACTTTCTGGCTTACCGAGTTTGAGCAATCCCTGGTCGCGTTTTTGCAATTCATCTGACCTAAATCATATTGACAAGGCGCCGCCATGTCGGAAGATGCCGACGAGTCCTCAAAAACAGAAGAGCCGACGCAAAAAAAGCTCGATGAGGCTCATAAGCAAGGCAATTGGCCGTTAAGCCAGGAAGTGGCCGCCACTTTGTCGATCGCCGCAGCGACCACCGCGCTGGTTATTTTTATTCCAGGCATGTTGCGCGACATGTTGCGCCGGCTTGAAGCGTATATTGCCAAGCTGCACGAAATCCCGATGGACGCCGCTGGCGTCGGACATGTCTTGATGCAAGCTTTGGCCGACGTCGTCGCCGCGCTATGGCTGCCGATGCTGCTTTTCATCGGGGCGGCCCTGCTGGCGACTTATTTGCAAAAAGGCTTCGCCACGTCCTGGCAGGTGATTGAGCCGAAGTTCAGCAAGCTCAGCCCGCTGGCGGGGCTGAAACGCATTTTCACCCCCTCCGACCAAGCGGTTCAACTCGGCAAGAGCATCGCCAAATTAGCAGTGGTGGGGGCCGTCGCCTATCTGGCGCTCACGCCGATGATCGCCAACATCCAACTTTTCATCGGCGCGGATGTAATGCAGTTGTTGCGGGAACTGGATGAACTTGCGTTCAAACTGTTCACCGGGGTGCTCGTGGTCAGCATCGTCATCGCCGCCGCCGACACCTTCTGGCAGCGCTATCGCTACCATGAAAAAATGAAAATGACCAAACAGGAGATCAAGGAGGAAGGCAAACAAGCGGAAGGCGACCCGCATGTTAAGGCGCGCATCCGCGGCATCCGCATCGAACGCGCCCGCAAACGCATGATGGCGTCGGTGCCGCAAGCGTCGGTGGTGGTGACCAACCCGACCCATTTCGCCGTCGCGCTGAAGTATGAGCAGGGCGCGATGGGCGCCCCCGTCGTGGTCGCCAAGGGCGTTGACGCCGTCGCTTTCAAAATCCGCGAAGTGGCCGAAGCCAACGACGTTCCCGTCGTGCAGAACCCGCCGTTGGCCCGCGCGCTCTACGCCGCTTGCGACATCGACGAAGAAGTTCCATCGGAACATTACCGCGCCGTCGCGGAAGTCATCACCTATATCTACAAGCTGAAGGGCCGGCGATGAGCGGAACCGACGATACTGCGCCCAATGTATCTTCGGCCGACCGTCGCCGCGACCTGTTGCTGCTCGGCGCCGCGGCCCTCGGGCTGGCGGTAAGCTTAGCGGGCGTAACTATCGACGACCCTTCCGCCGCGATCATTGGGCTGGCGGGCGCGGCGGGCGCCGTCGGCGCGCTGGCGGTTTGGCGGCGCTCGCCCG
>CALGOL010000491.1 GCA_937960755.1 uncultured Azospirillum sp. | reverse complement strand
TTCCGATCTATTTGAACAGCATCAAGACGCTGCAATCGAAGTTCATCCAGACCGGCCACGACGGACGGCAGGCGACCGGATCCTTTTTGTTGTCGCGACCGGGAAAAATGCGGCTGACCTATGATCCGCCGTTTAAGGATTTCATCGTCGCCGACGGGTTGTTCATTTTTTACTGGGACGGCGAAATGCGCCAGCAGTCCAGCGCGCCCATCGGCTCGTCGCTGGCCGACGTCATCTTGCGCAAAGACCTGAAGCTCGGCGGCGATGTGACCGCACGCAAGGTGTCGCGCTTCCCCGGCGGGTTGGAAGTGACGCTGGCGGAAGCCAAAGACGCCGGGAAGGGTGACATCACGCTGATTTTTCAGGATAAGCCGTTGGCGCTGCTGCGCTGGCGGGTGGTGGACGCCGCCGGCCTGACCACCGAGGTCGGGTTGATCAACGCCCAGTTCGGCGCCAAGATCGACCCCGATCAATTCGTCTTCCGCGAACCGTCCGACGCGCGGGAAAGCGACGGCTTCAGCCGGCGCTAGCTGGAGTCGGCGCCGGCCGGCGCCGCTACGAAATTTATGACCTTTTATCTTCCGGCCGATTAAATTATCATGTTTTACTTATACCGCGTTCGGGAAAAAACCAACCCTGGGGCGGGAACCGGGACGACGCAAACACGACATGACGCAGGGAACGGCTGACATCGACGACGATTTTTTCGACATCGACGCGGAAGCGGACGCTGAAGCGCACGTCACCAGTCATGAATTGTCGGTCACTCGCTCAAAGCTCGGCGATTTGCTTGATCTGATGCCCGCCGGCCTGCTGATCCACCAGGAACAAGGCGTAGTTTACGCCAACCAGGAAGCCGAACGCATCCTGGGGGCCGACGCGCAAAGCCTGGTGGGCCGTCATCTGTTCGATTTTCTCGACGAAGAAAGCCTGCCCGACGTGCGGCGCTATTTCTCCCGCTGTTTGGCGCTGCACGAGCCGGCGCGAGCGGTGGATTGCACGCTGGCGGGGCCGGACGGCGCCCGCACCTATGTGCAGTTGTCGATGTCGGCGCTGCCGTGGGAAGGCTTGCCGGTGCTCTACGTGCTGATTAACGACGTCGACGCGCTTAAGTCCACCGAGGCGGTGTTGCGCCGACTGTCGATCACCGATTCGCTGACCGGGTCCTATAACCGCCGGCATTTCATCGAAGAAGCCCAGCGCGAGTTGGAGCGGGCGCGGCGCTACGGCCGCCCCTTGTCCATCCTATTGATGGACCTGGATTTTTTTAAGCAGATCAACGACACTTTCGGTCATCTGGCTGGCGATGAAACCCTGCGGCGTTTCGTGCAGACCTGCCAAAAGCTGCTGCGCGGCTGCGACGTGCTGGGGCGGCTGGGGGGTGAGGAGTTCGGCGTGTTGTTGCCGGAAACCGACGCCGCCGGCGCCGCGACGCTGGGTGAGCGCATTCGCGCCGCGGTGGAGGAAATCGCCATCGACACCGAACGCGGCCCCTGCCGCCCTACGGTGTCCATCGGCGTCGCCGGCTGCCCGGTGGCGCGCTGCTCCGTTGACGACCTGCTGTCTTGCGCCGACAAGGCGCTCTATCGCGCCAAGCGCGGCGGCCGTAATCGGGTGGAAGGCGGCGACGTTCCGAACGACCCGCCCCGCGCCGAATGCGCCGCTTAGAGCGGCTTGCATCCGACCGGAATCGGTCAAACCGCTCTAAACATCTGTTTTCCAGCATTTTTTACGTCGAACCGGTATCCGCTTCGGCTGAAAACGCTTTAAAGCGCTAGGTCGACGATCACCGGCGCATGGTCGGACGGCTTGGGCTCCCAGCCGCGCACGTCTTTCAGCGCGTAGTGCGCCTTCAGCGCGCCTTGCAGCGGCGGCGTCACCCAAACATGGTCAAGCCGTCGACCGCGGTCGGCCGCCCGCCAGTCCTTGGCGCGGTAGCTCCACCACGTATATAATTTTTCCGGTTCCGCAACGAAGTGCCGGGCGGCGTCGATCCAGCCGATAGACTGGCGCATCGCCTCCAGCCGCGTGGTCTCGGCCGGGGTGTGCGACACCACGTCCAATAGCGCCTTATGGCTCCAAACATCGTGCTCGCCGGGGGCGATGTTGAAGTCGCCCACCGCCACCATCGGCCGGTCGGCTCCTCGCGCCTCCGGCCACCAAGCCGTCATTTCGTCAACGAAACGAAGCTTGTGATCGAATTTGGGGTTCTGCGCCGGGTCGGGAATGTCGCCGCCGGACGGAATGTAGAAGTTATGGATCTCCACCCCATCGACGGTGACGAAGGCGTGGCGGCGATCATCCTGACCGCACCAGCCGCGCACGCCGCAGTCGACCAACGGCCGGCGCGACAGGATGGCGACGCCGTTATAGCCTTTTTGACCGTGAACATGCTGGTGGACCCAGCCGAGGTCGGCGAACGCCTTGGCGGGAAACAGGTCGTTGACGACCTTGATTTCCTGCAAGCACAGGACGTCGGGCGCCCATTCGTCAAGCAGACGCTGGACCAACTCCAGCCGCAAACGGACAGAGTTGATGTTCCAAGTGGCGATGCGCATGGTTCAGCTACCCGTCCGCTTACGCGATGTCGATGCGAATGGTCCCGACTCCGGCGACCCGGCCCTCCACCCGGTCGCCGCGAACCACCGGGCCGACGCCTTCCGGCGTGCCGGTGTAAATCAGATCGCCGGGGGCCAAGCGCACCAAGCCAGACAGATACGAGATCGTTTCGGCGACGGACCAAATCATGTCGGACAGGTCGCCGCGCTGGCGCTCGGTTCCATTGACCGACAGCGTGATTTCACCGGCCGCCGGGTGGCCGATTTGCGCCGCGCGCTTGAGCGCGGAACAGGGGGCGGACAGATCGAAGCCCTTCGACATGTCCCACGGATGGCCTTTTTTCTTGGCGGCGTTTTGCAGGTCGCGGCGGGTGAAGTCGATACCGACGCCATAGCCGTAAACGCAGTTAAGCGCCTGATCTACCGAGATGTCAACGCCGCCCGAGACCAGTGCGGCCACCAGTTCGATTTCATGATGCAGGTCTTGGGTGGCCGGCGGATAGGGAATGGCGGCGCCGTCGGCCACCACCGCGTCGGCCGGCTTGCAGAAAAAGAACGGCGGTTCGCGATTTGGATCGGCGCCCATTTCGCGGGCGTGCGCGGCGTAATTGCGGCCGACGCAAAAGATGCGCCGCACCGGAAACGGCGCGTCGCCATCGACGGCGACGACAGGCTGCGGCGGGGCTGGTATGGCGTAGGCCGGCACGGGCGGTTCCCCCTGATTTGGTGATAGCGTCAGCTTTGGCGATTGCGTCAGCTTTGGCGATTGCATGAGCCCAAAATAGTGACGCCCGGCCTTGGGGGGAAGGCCGGGCGTCGGAAGCTCCATTAAGGAGGCCCGCCTTCGGCAGGGGAGACCGAGGGGCGGGCTGCCGGCCAAAACCTTGCCGGCCGCTTCTGTTTCTTCAGGTGGCGACGACTTCGCCGCACCGCCAATGCGAATTAGACATGCCAGATATGCGCTCAGACGAAACTTCGCAAACATCAAGCCGCGCACGGACAAAACGCCGCGCACATCACTTGCTGACAAACCGGGCAATTGCCTGCATTTTACCCCTCGCGGGGCAAGCCCATCGTCTTGGCGCCGCACTATCAGCAAATCCTTGGATCGGGAATCCTCAATAGAAATGGCCGAGCCCGTGAACGACACCGAACGCACCAACCCGGCCGACCGCCGCTCACGCACGCGGACCGGCAAGAACGGCAAAATGGATCTGGGACCGCTGCCGGACCTGATCGGCTATAATCTGCGCCGCGCGCAGGTTGCGGTTTTCCAGAGCTTTCAGGCGGCGGTGGCGCCGCACGACATCACGCCCGGCCAGTTCGGCGTGCTGATTATGATTATGGAGAACCAGGGGCTTAGCCAGTCCGACTTGGGTTCGGCGGTCGGTATCGACCGCTCCACCATGGTGGCGGTGATTGATCGGCTGGAGTCGCGCGGCTTGGTGGTGCGGGCGCCCTCGCCCAACGACCGCCGCTCGTACGCGCTGCGC
>CALGOL010000490.1 GCA_937960755.1 uncultured Azospirillum sp. | reverse complement strand
GGGGCGGGTCCAGGCGCTGGACGTTGCGGGCGTTCCCTTGGCGCTGGAGCGGCTGGGCTGGACGCATGATTAACATCGGCGGGATTTGAAGGGTCGCCTTCAAATCCCGCTGATGTGAAAACGCAAGGCGACCGCCAGCCAACTCGCCGTTGCGGTGGGCCAAGTGGCGACAAAGTCCAACGTCGCCGCCGCCGATGCGTCGGAACAGGTCAACGCCAGCGTGTAAACAGTGGCCGCGCCGCATGAACCTCTCACGGCGACGATCATCCTAGTCGTCGCCCGGCATCGGCGGCGGGCGGACCGGCGGGCGGGCCGGCGGCCGGGAAGTTTCCCCCTGCGACGGTTCGAGCGGTTCCGCTTGCGCCGGTTGCGGGCGGCGCTGGATTGGGCTGGCCTGTTCAGGCGCCGCCCAGTCTCCGCCCCACACGTTGCGCCGCACCGCCATCTGGCGGCGGCACGCTTCTGAGCAGTACTTAGGCGCGCCGCCCCTATTCGTCGGGCGAACGAACGGCCTGCCGCAGCAGGCGCAATAGATAACGCTCATTCGTTCCCCCCGTTAATTATCGGCGGCGATTTTTCTCGCCGTCCTATTATGCGTGTCCCAAGACAAAGATGGATCGAGTCGAAACCTGCGTCAAGGGGGCAAACGCTCCGCTCGCCTCGCCGGTTAAATTGACGCACCAGCGCGGAAGATGAAGCCGCAGAAAAAAGCCTTGAGGCGTCGCTCCGGCGCGGGTCGAATCTTTTAACGGCGCCGCCTTGAAGAAGCGGATGAATTAACCTATTATGAATAATCAACGGGCGCGCGCCGTAGCGCCGCTCTGACCCGAGGGAGACCCGCGATGGGCGTCAGCAGCATCGGAAGCTTCGGCTTTTCTTCATTCACCACCCCGCTGAACAGCGGGCCGACCGCCGGTCAGCCCGTGCAGCAGGCCGACCAAGCTGAGCAGGCGCGCGCGGCTGAAGAAGCGCAGAACCGCCAGCAGACCCAGCGAACCAATAATCAGGCGCAACAGCAGCAGTCCGGCGGCGGCGTCGTCACCGCGACTCGCGGCCAGAACCTGAATATATCGGTTTAAGTCGGCTTGGTTTAAGTCGGTTTATCGGGTGGTCTCGCCCCGTTTTCACGGGGTGCAATGGCTTGTCGTCAGCTAACCGCAGGTGTGGCATGGACGTCGGCGCTCTTTCATACGGCTCGTCTCTGACGCGCATCAGCCAGACCGGGCGGAGCGGCGCCTCGGACGTTGCGCCTAAGGCGACGGACGCCAAAGAGCAGGCGGCAGGCGCCTCGCCCGCCCAGTCGCCCGGCCTCTACATCAGCCCCGTGCTGCGTTACGACCAGAGCGCGCGGGTGGCGGTTCTGCTTTTCCGCGATTTCGACACCGGCGAAACCCGCGACCAGATCCCCGCCGAACGGGTGGTGGAGCAGTATCGCCGTACCGGCGGGCCGCCGCAATCCGCGGGCGAGCAGCGGTCGACGGAGGCGGTGGAAAGGGTGCTCCTGGGCGAACGCTCCGCCGGGGGGGCCGGCGGCGCAGAATCGTCATCGGGCGGCTATTCTTCCGGCGGCGGATCCACCGTCGCGACCACCACTTCCCGTAGATCGGAAGAGCACACGTCTGA
>CALGOL010000489.1 GCA_937960755.1 uncultured Azospirillum sp. | reverse complement strand
GACTGGAGTTCAGACGTGTGCTCTTCCGATCTGGGCCGGTGGCGCTGGACGGCTACGCCTGCACCGCGGCGGCGGCCGTGCTGTTCAAGGCCGACCGCCGGGCGCTCGACCATTGCGTCGTCTCGCACCAGTCGGCCGAGCCCGGCCACGCCAAGCTATTGGACGCCATCGGCAAGAAGCCGCTGTTGCAGTTCGACATGCGGCTTGGCGAAGGGTCCGGGGCCGCTTTGATTATTCCGATCCTGCGCGCGTCGGCGGCCTGCCTGTCCGGCATGGCGACCTTCGCCGAAGCCGGCGTCAGCCGGGGCTGATTTTTTGTGGCGAGACAGGCGCTGTTCACGGCGCCTGCTCCGCGAAGCCTATGCGGTGCCGAACAGCCGGTCGCCGGCGTCGCCTAAGCCGGGGACGATATAGGCGTTCTCGTTCAAATGGCTGTCGAGGGCGCAAGCGTAAACCCGCACCTCGCCATGCGCCTTTTGCAGCGCCGTCACCCCTTCCGGCGCCGCCACCAGCGCGGCGAGGCGGATGTCGGATCCGGCGACGCCGTGGCGCTTGAGGACGTCAAGCGCGTGAATGGCGGAATTGCCGGTCGCCAGCATTGGATCAACGACAATGAAGCGCCGGTCGCCGGCGGGCGGCAGCTTGACCAGATACTCCACCGGCATGTGGGTTTCATGGTCGCGGTAGACGCCAATATGGCCGATGTCGGCCCAGGGCAGGGCGGTTTCCAGCCCTTCCGCTAAGGTCAGGCCGGCGCGCAACACCGGGACGAGGCAGACGCCGTCGCCGCCTTCCAGCACCGGCGCGTCCATTTCAGTCAGCGGCGTTTCGATGCGCGTCGTGGTCAGCGGGAAATCACGGGTGACGTCGGCGGCCATCAGCGCGCCGATTTCCCGCATCAGCCGGCGAAACTCCGGCGTTGGGCAAGTCGTCGCTCGCATCCGGGTCAGCCGATGTTGAATCAACGGATGATCGAGCAGCCGCAGCTGCGGATGATCGGGGTGCGGGCGCATCACATCGGCCTTTTTCTGACGGCGGCGGGCTGGCGCCGGTCCGGTTGCGCCGGCGGCGGCGGGGCAACCAGATCGGAAGAGCACAC
>CALGOL010000488.1 GCA_937960755.1 uncultured Azospirillum sp. | reverse complement strand
CGATCTGCCGTCATCCAAAACTGGATCGACGAGAAACAGTAAGCGGCGGTCAACGCCCAAAAACTGCGCCGCGACAGTCCGGGCGCCGCCGTCATCGTCGCTTACCGCGCCGCCGAAGCGTCGAACGCCCTTTCCGCCGCGCCATGCAGCGGCACGGCGCCGCTCTTCGGCCGCAGCGACGCGACGTCGGTCAGCGAATACAGCGCCGGATGCAGCAAGCGCAGCACGTCAAAATTGCTCCGCGCCGCGTCGACCACCGCGCCGACAGCCGCCGAATCGACGTCCGCCCGCGTCACCAGCACCGCCCGCGTGCCAATGGTCGGCACCGGCTTGGCGACGCCGGGATAGATTTTCGCCGGCATGTCAACCGCCGCCAGCGCCGGATTAGCGAGCAGCAAGGATTCCACCGCCGGCCCGGCCACCGGCGCCAGCTTGTTCTTGCAACGGGTCAAGCCGTCCAGCAGCACCGCGCTGGGATGGCCCACCATGACGAAGGCGGCGTCCGCCTTCTTGGCGCACAAGGCGGCGGCGGTTTCGCCCATCGCCAACGCTGTGGGCTTGACGCCGCCCTTGGGCAGACCGGCGGTCAACGCCTCCGCCACCGCGCGGACGCCCGAGCCTTCCGGCCCCAAATCCACCTTCTTGCCGGCCAGATCCTCCAGCCCCTTGATCTTGACGCCGGGGCGGACCAGCAGCGCCAGCGATTCGCCGTGCAGCGCTAGAACGGTGCGCAATTCGGTCGCCGGACCGGCGGCGGCGAAGGCGCCGCGGCCTTGGAAGGCGTCGAACAATTGATCGGCCTGGACCACAGCGAAATCAAAGCGCTTGGCCCGCAGTCCTTCCAGATTCTCCACCGCTCCCGCGGTGGCGACCGGCGTCAGCCGGGTTTGGCCGGCGTTCTTGTCGTTCGCCAGCAGCAGTTTCAACGCGCCGGCCACCGGGAAATAAGCCCCGACTTCCGATCCCGCCGCCACGGCGTGATCCGCCGCCTGCGCCGCGCTTATCCCGGCGGCGCCCGACAAAATCGTCGCCGACAACAGCGCCGCCCCCAGCGCCGCTTTCAACGCCTTGGTCTTTCCGCCCAAACCCTTCGCCATCATTAGCCCCTTGCGAAAGCAATCGTTGCAGCGGCTAGATAACACACAACAGGCGGTCAAGGCGACGGCCGCATGACGGCGCCTGCTTGACGGAAGGGGCGCTGATAGCGTTTTCTTAACCAGGCGGTCGCAGACAATCGCGGGCGCTTGGGGGCGACTGCCGGCGGACGAGGCGACATGCGCAATGAAATCACCTTGTCTCTGCCGTGCGACGTGGCGGAGATCGCCGCCGCGGCCGAAGCGGTGGAGCGTTTTTGCGACGATAACGGCGTTTCGCCAAAAATCGCTTTCGACTTCAACCTCGCCATCGACGAGTTGGCGACCAACACTATTCTTTACGGCTTTGAGGGGATGGACGGCGGCGAGTTGCGGCTAGCCTTCGGACTGTCGGGGGACGGCTGGGCGGAAGCGCGGTTGGAAGACAACGGCGCCGCCTATGATCCGTTCACCCAAGCGCCGCCGCCCGTGCTTGAAGGGACGGCGGAAGAACGCCCCATCGGCGGGTTAGGCGTCTATTTCGTCAAAAAGCTGATGGACGAAACATTGTACCATCGAAAAAACGGATGGAATCACATTACGTTGCGTCGGCGGATTGATCGTATTTAACCAGCCGAGTTTAGCCAATCGCTCGGCGACCATAAGAAAAGGCCGACGGGGGAGCCGCCGGCCTTTGAATTCGCTGATGCTAACGGCGCGCTCAGCTCACCAAGCGCGAACCGGGCCAACGTCGAGATGCACGAAGCCGCTGCGCGGATAAACGCCGACGCCGCCGGTTTCCAACGCCTTGGCCTGACCGGCGACGGCGCGCAGCGAGCGGCCTTCAAGCGCCACGTCCACCGCCATGCCGCGGGTGTGGTAAGATTCGCGGGCGACGCCGCGGGAAACCCGGCGCTTGGCCGAATTGGTCTGCCGGCTGCGATAACCGCAAATCACCTTATAGGGCTCGCTGGAATCCAGCGCCTGACAGACGTCCCACAGCGCGTCAAACAGGCGGTAGTCGATCTGCGCCACCTTGGCGGCGCGATGGTCGCGCAGCAAAACGTTCAAGTCGCGCATGGCGTCGGGCACATAGACCCCGTTGCGCCAATAAACGCCGCTGAACTCTTCGCGCGTGTTGATGTTGTGCAAGGACAACCGTCGCTCGGTGATCCCCAATCCCGCCGCTTCGGCGGTTCCGCCGGCGAAAATCAGCGACGGCGCGCTGGCGGCGACGGCCGCCCCGGTCATCCACCGCAAAAGACCGCGGCGGGTGGTCTGCGCCCCCGGCAGACCTTGATGATCGTTCGTCACTCCCCCTCCTCACGTCTTCGTCTCGTCCGGCCCAAGGCGCGGCGGCGAATTTGCCGGGGAAGCCCCGGTCGCCGCATCTTTAACGCCTATTCCCCAAATGCGGCCGCCGGTTTTCCGTGCTTCGCCGCATCAGCCCCGTGATGTCGACACTACCTGTCGTCAAACATCCGGCATATGTTGTGTCTCTTGAGCAACGGCTTTCCGTATAACGAACGTTGACGGGCGCCGCAACCCCATTATTTCGATTCTGCCACAGAGTTTGGCGAAGGCATCCGCTAGAGTGCCGCCGACTCATCGATCCTTTGGAGGCCGCTCCAAAGTTGCGTTGCTTGTATTAGTGGAGGTCTTTTGGTCATGCCGAACGGAGCGAGACTCGGCTTTGTCCGCATCCTTTCCGCCGTTGCGGTCGCCGTATTCGCCTTGGCCCCGACGGCCGGCCGCGCCGAGCCGTTCGGCGACATGCTGGACCGCTGGGCCGTCAAGCTCGACGCCCGCGCCGCCGAAGTGGACGCCTCGGCGGTCGAT
>CALGOL010000487.1 GCA_937960755.1 uncultured Azospirillum sp. | reverse complement strand
CCTGCCGGCCGCCGCCTTGGCCGAAGAAGCCGCCGCCGCCCCGGCTGCTCCGGCGATCAGCTCCGGCGACACCGCGTGGATGCTCGCCTCCACGGCGCTGGTGCTGCTGATGACCATCCCTGGTCTGGCGCTGTTCTACGGCGGCATGGTGCGCAAGTTCAACGTGCTCGCCACCGTGATGCAGAGCTTCGCCATCTGCTGCTTGATTTCCGTGCTTTGGTACGTCGTCGGTTACAGCATCGCCTTCTCCAACGGCGGCGCTTACTTCGGCGATTTCAGCAAGATTTTCCTGTCCGGCCTGGATTTCACCAAGCCGTTCATCCTCGGCGAAGGTTCGGAAGCCCCGGTTCCGACCACCATCCCCGAGCCGGTGTTCATGATGTTCCAAATGACCTTTGCGATCATCACCCCGGCGCTCATCACCGGCGCATTCGCCGACCGCATGAAGTTCTCGTCGCTGCTGGTGTTCTCCGGCCTGTGGTCGGTGCTGGTCTATGCGCCGATCGCCCACTGGGTCTGGCATCCGAACGGCTTCCTGTTCGCGGCGGGCGTGCTCGATTTCGCGGGCGGCACTGTGGTTCACATCAACGCCGGCGTCGCCGGTCTGGTGGCGGCGCTGGTCATCGGCAAGCGCAAGGGCTATCCGAACGAGAACTTCGCCCCGCACAACCTGGTGCTGGCTCTCATCGGCGCCTCGCTCCTGTGGGTGGGCTGGTTCGGCTTCAACGCCGGTTCGGCGCTGACCGCCGGTTACCGCGCCGGCATGGCCTTGGCCGCCACGCACATCGCCACCGCCGCCGCCGCGCTGGGTTGGCTGTTCGCCGAATGGCTGGCTAAGGGCAAGCCGTCGGTGCTGGGCGTCATCTCCGGCGCGGTCGCTGGTCTGGTCGCCGTCACCCCGGCCGCCGGCTTCGTCGATCCGACCGGCGCGCTCATCATCGGCGCCATCGCCGGCGTGGTCTGCTTCTGGGCCGCCACCAGCCTGAAGCGCGCCCTGGGCTACGACGACTCGCTTGACGCCTTCGGCGTGCATGGCGTGGGCGGCTTGATCGGCGCCATCCTGACCGGCGTGTTCGCCAAGATGTCGGTGTCGAACAGCGAAGGCGCCTTCGCCGCGGTGCTGGCCAAGGACCCGGCGGCGACGCTGGGCGCTCTGGAGGGCAACATCGCTCAGGTGTGGCTGCAGGTTGAAGGCGTGCTCTACACCGTCGGCTTCACCGCCGTCGCCACCTTCATTCTGCTGAAGCTTGTCGATGTGGTGATGGGTCTGCGGGTTGAAGAAGAAGTGGAGCGCGATGGTCTCGACCTCGCCCTGCACGGCGAAACGATCCACTAAGCTTCGGCTTAGGGGCCATAAAGAAAGCCGCCGGGGTTTCCGGCGGCTTTTTTTTCGCCCGGGGCGTCTCCCAACCGTCAGGCGCCCGGCGCGCCCTTCGACGTCGAATATTCAAAGTGCAGTTCTTCGCCGGGATGGACCACGGCGCGGGCGGCGTGGGCGGCCTGGGCCGCTTCGGCGAAACCGCACAAGATCAGCTTCAGCTTGCCGGGATAAGTGGCGACGTCGCCGATGGCGAAGACGCCGGGCAGATTGGTCTCCATGGTCGGCGGCGTCGCTTTGACGTGGTTGCGCTCCAACCCCAAACCCCAGTCGTTGATCGGGCCCAGGTTCATCGACAGGCCGAAGAACGCCAGCAGCGCGTCGGCCGGCAGCGCCTTCTCCTCGCCCTCGAGCGTCGCGACTTTGACCGCGGTGAGCTGCGCGCCGTCGCCTTCCAGCCCGGAAAGCTGATAGGGCGTCACCAGTTCAACCTTGCCTTCCTTCGCCAGCCGCTCCATCTGGGCGACGCTTTCCGGCGCGGCGCGGAACTTGGCGCGGCGATGCACCACCTGAACCGACGCCGCCACTTCCGCCAGCGACACCGCCCAATCGACGGCGCTGTCGCCGCCGCCGGCGATCACCACCCGCTTGCCGGCGAAGTCTTGGCGGCGGCGCACCATGTAATGGACGCTGGTTCCCTCGAACTTCTCCAACCCGTCCAGCGGCGGCCGGTTGGGACCGAACGCCCCGGCGCCGGCGGCCAGGATCACCGCAGCCGCGTCGATGCGGGTTCCGGCGCTGGTGGTCAGCAGCCAGCGGCCTTCGTCGGTGCGCTCCAGTTTGTCCACCCGCTGGCCGAAGTGATAGACCGGTTTGAACGGAGCGGCCTGCGCCTCCAGCCGGTCGATCAGGTGGGCGGCGTCGATGGCGGGGTGCGCCGGGATGTCGTAGATCGGTTTTTCCGGGTAGAGCGCCGAGCATTGGCCGCCGGCGGCGTCCAGCGCGTCGATCACGTGGGCCTGTAATTTCAGCATGCCGCATTCAAACACGGCGAAAAGGCCGACAGGGCCGGCGCCGATCACGGCGACATCGGTGCGGTGCGGAATCTGTGACATGGTGGTGCGGCCGCCTGCGTGGTTTTGAGAATTTGGTTTCCGGTCGGCGACAACTGGCGCAAGCTCGCCCGTCCGTCAAGAGCGGGCGATAAATCTGTCGTCCAAAGGGTTGCGCGACCGCCGACCACTCCCCATATACCGCGCCGGCAACCCGCCCTTCCCGCCGCGCAGCGTCCGCCCCCAATGGCTCCCAATGCCCCCAATGGCCCCCAATGATTGATGTCGTCATCTTGTTCTTTCTGCTGGGGCTGGCGGCCGGGTTGGCGCGGTCGGAGTTAAAATTGCCGGCGGCGCTGTACGATTCTTTGTCGTTGGTGCTGTTGCTGGCGATCGGGTTGAAAGGCGGCGAAGGCTTGTCGCAACAGCCGCTGGGGCCGTTGGCGCCGCAATTGGCGCTGGTGATCGCGCTTGGCGTGGCGCAAACCCTGTTAGGCTTTACGGCGCTGCGTTATCTCGGCGGCCTGGAGCGGGCCGACGCC
>CALGOL010000486.1 GCA_937960755.1 uncultured Azospirillum sp. | reverse complement strand
CGACGAGCGCCCGCCGCCGCCGTAGCCGCCGCCTTGTCCGCCGCCATAACCGCCTTGTCCGCCGCCGTAGCTTCCGCCTTGCCCGCCGCCCTCGGCCGAGTCGCGTCCGCCGCTCATGAAGTCCACTTCATTGACCCGCACCGACAAGCCGGACCCGGCGGAGCCGTCGCGCTTCTGGAACTCGCGCAACGTCAGTTCACCCGACACGCAAACCTGCTTGCCCTTGGTGAGGAACTGGGCGATCGCCTCGCCGCGGCGGCCCCACAGCGAGCATTCCACCCATTGGGTGGTTTTGCGGTCGCCGAAACCGACGTCGTTGGCGACGCGGAAGCTCAAAACCTTTTCGCCCGATTGCGTGCTGCGCAATTCGGCGTCTGCGCCCAGGCGCCCGGTGAATGTCCAAACGTTCATGGCTCGCCGCCTCTTCCTTCCGCTTTTGCGTGTTTACGCCGATTAGCAGCCTTGCGCGCGGGCTGCAACACTGGCGGGGCGCCGCGCCGCGACATATCTTGCCGCTCGATCCGCTTTTTTCCGACTTCCCTCGGCGGCGATGATACGATAAGAACGTCTCATGAACAAATACATTTCCATTCGCGGCGCCCGCGAGCATAACTTGAAAAGCGTCGACGTGGACTTGCCGCGCGACCAGTTGATCGTCATCACCGGCCTGTCGGGTTCGGGGAAGTCGTCGCTGGCGTTCGACACCATCTACGCCGAAGGGCAGCGCCGCTACGTGGAAAGCCTGTCGGCCTACGCCCGCCAATTTCTTGAGTTGATGCAAAAACCCGACGTCGAGTCGATTGAGGGGCTGTCGCCGGCCATCTCCATCGAGCAGAAGACGACGTCGAAGAATCCGCGCTCCACCGTCGGCACGGTGACGGAAATCTACGACTACATGCGCCTGCTGTGGGCGCGGGTCGGCGTGCCTTACTCCCCCGCCACCGGCTTGCCGATTGAAAGCCAGACCGTCAGCCAGATGGCCGACCGCATCCTGGCGATGCCGGAAGGAACCCGGCTGCTGCTGCTGGCCCCGGTGGTGCGCGGCCGCAAGGGCGAGTACCGCAAGGAAATTCAAGAATACCGCAAACGCGGCTTCCAGCGCGTCAAAGTGGACGGCAAGCTCTACGATATTGACGACGTTCCGGCGCTTAACAAAAAACTGAAACACGACGTGTCGGTGGTGGTCGACCGTTTGGTGGTGCGTCCCGATCTCGGCAGCCGCCTCGCCGATTCGCTGGAGACCGCGCTGCATCTGGCCGACGGCTTGGTGATCGTCGAGAACGCCGACGACGGCGCCGAGACGATCTTCTCGCAGAAATTCGCCTGTCCGGTGTCGGGCTTCACCATCCCGGAAATCGAACCGCGGCTGTTTTCCTTTAACAACCCGTTCGGGGCCTGCCCCACCTGCGACGGGCTGGGATCGAAGATTTACGTCGATCCGATGCTGGTGGTCCCCGATGAGCGATTGAGCTTGCGCAAAGGCGCGCTGGCGCCGTGGGCGGGGTCGTCGTCGGCCTATTATCAGCAGACCTTGCAGAGCATCTGCGCCCATTTCGCCGCCGACATCGACGCGCCTTGGAGCGACCTGCCGCAAAAAGTCCGCGACGTCATCCTGTTCGGCTCCGGCAAAGAGGCGATCCCGATGACCTTTGAGGACGGGGTGCGCACCTATCAGACCAACAAACCGTTTGAAGGGGTGGTCAACAATCTGGATCGGCGCTGGCGCGAGACCGACAGTAATTGGTCGCGCGACGAAATCGCCAAGTATCAATCCTCGATGCCTTGCGAAGCCTGCAAGGGCGCGCGGCTGAAGCCGGAAGCGCTGGCGGTCAAGGTGGACGGGCTGCACATCTCCCAAGCGACGGAAATGTCGATTGGCGAGGCGGGGGTATGGTTCGGCGGGCTTTTGCCGCGTTTGCGTCAGCGCGATCAGGACATCGCCGTGCGCATCTTGAAGGAAATCAACGAGCGGCTCGGCTTTCTCAATGCGGTTGGGCTGTCGTATCTGACATTGGCGCGCGGCTCGGGGTCGTTGTCGGGCGGCGAAAGTCAGCGCATCCGGCTGGCGTCGCAAATCGGCTCCGGCCTCACCGGCGTGCTCTATGTGCTGGACGAGCCCAGCATCGGCCTGCACCAGCGCGACAACGACCGGCTGCTGGCGACCTTGAAGCGGCTGCGCGACCTTGGCAACACCGTCATCGTCGTCGAGCATGACGAAGACGCCATCCGCGAAGCCGATTATCTGGTGGACATGGGGCCGGCGGCGGGCCGCCACGGCGGCCAAGTGGTGGCGCAAGGCACGCCGGCTGAAGTGCAGGCCAACCCGGCCAGCGTCACCGGGCAATTCCTATCCGGCGCGCGCGGCGTCACCGTGCCGGCGGAACGCCGCAAGGGCAAGGGCGATTGGCTGGAGATCAAGGGCGCCCGCGGCAATAATCTGCATAATGTCGACGCTGCGGTGCCGCTGGGGACCTTCACTTGCGTCACCGGCGTGTCGGGCGGCGGCAAATCCACGCTGATTATCGAAACGCTTTATAAGGCGGTGGCGCGCAGGCTGATGGGGGCGCGGGAGCACCCGGCCGACCACGACGACATCCTCGGGCTGGAGCGTCTCGACAAGGTCATCGATATTGACCAGTCGCCCATCGGCCGCACGCCGCGCTCCAACCCGGCGACATACACCGGGGCGTTCACGCCGATCCGCGACTGGTTCGCTGGTTTGCCGGAAGCCAAGGCGCGCGGCTACGGCCCCGGCCGCTTTTCGTTCAACGTCAAGGGCGGGCGTTGCGAAGCCTGCCAGGGCGACGGCGTCATCAAGATTGAAATGCACTTCCTGCCCGACGTCTACGTCACCTGCGACGTCTGCAAGGGCAAGCGCT
>CALGOL010000485.1 GCA_937960755.1 uncultured Azospirillum sp. | reverse complement strand
GAGGTGATGTGGTCGTAGCCCGGCGCGATGTCGGTGGTCAGCGGCCCCAGCGTGTAGAACGGCGCTTCGCCGCAGGCCTTCAACTGCTTGTCGACATTGGCTTTGATCTTGTGCATCGGCACATGGCCGGGGCCTTCGATCATCACCTGACAGCCCTTCTCCCAGGCGATCTTGGTCAACTCGCCCAGGGTCTCCAGTTCAGCGAACTGGGCGGCGTCGTTGGCGTCGGCCAGCGAGCCCGGCCGCAAGCCGTCCCCCAGCGAGAACGACACGTCGTATTTGCGCAGGATGTCGCAGATGTCGGCGAAGCGCTCGTAAAGGAAGCTTTCCTTATGGTGGGCCAAGCACCAGCGCGCCATCATCGAGCCGCCGCGGCTGACGATCCCGGTGGTGCGCTTGGCGGTCAGCGGCACGTAAGCCAGCCGCACCCCGGCGTGGATGGTGAAGTAATCGACGCCCTGTTCGGCCTGTTCGATCAGCGTGTCTTTGAAGACTTCCCAGTCCAGCTTGACCGGGTCGCCGCCGACCTTCTCCAAAGCCTGATAAATCGGCACGGTGCCGATGGGAATCGGCGCGTTGCGCATGATGGCTTCGCGGATGGCGTGGATGTTCTTGCCGGTGGACAGGTCCATCACCGTGTCGGCGCCCCAGCGGATCGCCCACACCATCTTTTCCACCTCGTCCGTCAACGACGACAGCACCGCCGAATTGCCGATGTTGGCGTTGATCTTGGTGAGGAAGTTGCGGCCGATAATCACCGGCTCCAACTCGGGGTGCTTGATGTTGGCCGGGATAATGGCGCGGCCGCGGGCGATTTCCGACCGGACGAATTCCGGGGTGACGAAGTCGGGAATTTCGGCGCCGAAGTCCTCGCCGTCGGCCCGGCGCTGCGCCGCGTCGTCCGGGGCCAGTTCGCGGCACAGGTTTTCGCGGTGGGCGACGTAGATCATCTCTTCGGTGATGATCCCGGCCCGCGCGAACTCAAGCTGCGTCACCAGACCATCGGTGCGGGCGGCGCGCGCCGCCAGCCAAGGCGCGCGCGGCTGGGCGACGCCCTTGTCAATGTCGATGCGGGCTTCCGGGTCGGTGAACGGACCGGAGGTGTCGTAAATCCGCACGTCCGCTTCGCCGCAAGACGGCGTAAGGGCGACGGCGCGGAACGGCACGCGGATGTCAGGGCGGCCCGGCGGGCTGGACCATTGCTTGACCGAACCGATGATCGGGCCGGTGGTGACCTGTCCTTGCGGCGGCGCGCTGTTGACCTTGGCGTCCATGGGGGGATCTCCTCCTCACTTGCTCGACGAGAAGATCCGGGCGACGATAGCGGACATGGCGGCGCGCCCTTTGCCCCGGCGCGCTATTTTCCCATCCCTCCGCCGGTATGACCCGGATCAGGTTCTAAGGGTAACCGCGCCGCCGGTTTGGACACTAAGTCCCAGCCCAGCTATCGGACTCTCAGCCCCTTGCCGGGGCCCCCCTTGGAATGTTCGATTTGTCGCAGGTTGGCGCGCCGCCGTCAATCGGGTGTCGAATCGCCTGGAAGATTAAGGGTTATGACGATGATCCTGCTTTTCACCGACTTCGGTTTGACCGGGCCTTACACCGGCCAGATGAAAGCCGTGCTGGCGCGTCAGGCCCCCGGCGTTCCCGTCATTGACTTGATGGCCGACGCCCCCAGCTTTTCACCCAAGCCGGCGGCTTATCTGCTGGCGGCGCTGATCGCCGAGTTTCCGCCGCCCGCGGTGTTCTTGTGCGTCGTCGATCCCGGCGTCGGCACGGCGCGCCGCCCGATCGCGCTGAACGCCGACGGGCGGCTGTTCGTCGGCCCGGACAACGGCTTGCTTGAATTGATCCGACGCCGCGCCGATCAGGTGGAAGCGGCGGAAATTCGCTGGCGGCCGCAACGCCTTTCCGCCAGCTTCCACGGACGCGACCTGTTCGCGCCCATCGCCGCCCGCTTGGCGGTTCAAGGCTGGGAAGCGACGGTCGCGGCGCCGGATTTTACGCCGCTAAGCGCGGCCGAAATCGCTCGCCCGGACTGGCCCGACGACTGGGACGCGGTGGTTTACGTCGATCACTATGGCAACGCGATGAGCGGCGTGCGGGCGGCGGCGGGCGGCGCGGCGCACACCTGGAGCGTTGGCGGTCAGACGCTTGACCGGGTCCGCACCTTTGGCGACGCGCCGCCGGGGGCGGGGCTGGTTTACGAAAACTCGTGCGGTCTGCTGGAAATCGCCGTCAACGGCGGTTCCGCCGCCGCGGCGTTCGGGCTCAAACCCGGCGTTCCGCTGGCGTTCGCGACGACCGACGCCGTCTCCGCCTCGTCCAACAAATGCGACAGCCGGTCATAGGTCAATGGTCGGGGCAGCAAGCGCCAAGTCTGCGGCGCCGTCTCCGGTGCGAGCTGGTCGACGGTTTCCGCCACCAGCGTCGACGGCGATACGGATTTGAACGACGCGGCCAGCCTTCCGCCGTCGCCGTTGCGGTGCAGGATCGCCAGTTGGAACGTCGCCCGCATGGCGGCGCCCAGCGCCTCGCGCCCGTCATGCACCATGGTTACAGCATAGCCGCGCTGCGATAGGCCGAGCAGCAGCAGGGCGCAACTGTCCTGATCGCGGTCCACCACCAGGGCGCGCCGCTTTACCTGCTTGACCCGCTCCGACGGCGGCGATGAAACTTCTTTTCCCGGCATAGTTCTCGCGTCCCCGGGTTGCGACGAGGGCGGCTTGCGAATTGACTTGTTCGCAAATGCGCAATAATCGCGATAAGCCTTGTCTTGACGAAAGGCAAGTCCGCTAAGTCCTCTAAAAATCAATGGATTATGTATCTAACCATTTCTTAGCGCGCGTCTGCGGCGCGCCTCGTTCGCCACCGCCTCGGCCGGGTTGTCGCCGGGCGGCGCCCAAAAGGCCAGATCGCCGGTGAAGGGTCGCGCCGCGCCGTCGGCGTAAAAACCGTCGAGCATGCGGCGAAACTTCGGCGAGCCGCCTTCCAACTCCACCACATGGGTGGGCAGGCCGGCGGCGTTGGCGTCGGACAACATATTGACGCTGTCGCCGGTGACGACGGCGGCGTCGGCCCAGCCGAGATAGCCGAAATAGGGGTTCTCCCCGCTTCCGTCCCAAAACACCGCGCGACCGGCCGTTATGGCGGGGGCGAGGGCTTGACGTAGCGCCGCCTCGTTTTCCGCCCCGGTGCGGCGCGACGCGGTCACCATCAAGCCGACGCCTTGGGCGCACAGCGCGGCGAGGCGCTCGGCCAGTTTTTCGGCCGTCGCCGGGGTCATTTTGAACACCCGGTTGGAGCCGCCGATCAACACGGCGACCCGCGGGGCGGGCAGGGCGGCCAGGGCGCCGGCGAAGCGCTCTCGGGCGGCCGTGAGCAGCGCGGGCGTCACCCGGCCGGGGGAGCCGCGCACCGCCAACACGTTGTCGCCGGTCAGCCGGTCATGCTTGCCCACCACCACCAAATCAAAATGGCGAGGCGATATCTGCGGGTCTTGAAACTGCACCGTGAAGGTGCGCCCGCCGCTGGCCTGGCGGACGAAAAGCGCTGCGGCGACGCTTTGCCGGCCGCTGGCGATCAGCAGATCAGGCCATGGCGGGTCCAGCCGGTCGCCTAGCGGGGAAAACGCTGCGCCCAGCCCCCAACGCCAGAACGGCGCCAGCGTTCGCCAGGGTTGGCGCAGCGCGATTCGCTTCAAAATCGGCGCGCAGCCCAGCGCTTCGGCGATGCCGCGGCAGGGATTCTCCATGCCGGGCTTGCCGTCGGAAACCACCCAGCAAGCGGCGAAAGGCGCGTCTTTATTCATCTTTTCGCCCATCCGATCATTGCGCGCAGCATCATGGTTGTGTTCGGCGTTGTCGCCGACATCGGTTTCCCGCTTGGCGGTAGCTTCGCAAGAGTGTAATATCGTTTCACGGAGTTCCAGGGAGCAACAAGAATACGCCATGCGACGGGTCAAGCTTGATCGAATCGACCGGCGCATCCTGCGCGATTTGCAGAATGACGGCCGGATGACCAACGTGGAGCTGGCCCGCCGGGCCGGCATTTCGGCCCCTCCCTGCTTGCGGCGGGTGCGCGCGCTGGAGGAGGCGGGCTTTATCCGCGGCTACCACGCCGACATCAACCCCGATCTTCTGGGTTATGGCGTCACCGTCTTCGCCCAGGTCGGTTTGTCGAGCCAAGCCGAAGCCGATCTTAAGAAGTTTGAAGAACTGGTGAATTCCTGGCCGCTGGTCCGTGAATGCAACATGCTGGCCGGCGAATACGACTTCGTTCTGAAGATCGTGGCGGAAGATTGGGACGATTATCAGCGCTTCCTCACCACCAAGCTGACCAGCGCCCCCAACGTGTCGCACGTCAAGTCGGCGCTGTCGATCCGTTGCTCCAAATACTTGCCGGGCGTGCCGATCGATGTCGATTCCCCGGATATCCCGGAAAGCTACGACGACGAAGACGATGGGGACGAGGAAGCCTGAGCTTCCTCCGCCCCTTCCGCGCCGCCGGTCAGGCCGCCAGTCAGATCAGACCGATCAGATCAGACCGGCGGTTTGCGCCGCCCAGC
>CALGOL010000484.1 GCA_937960755.1 uncultured Azospirillum sp. | reverse complement strand
GGGCTCGCCCGCCTCTTCGCCGGGCACGGCGCCGGCGCGATAGCGCCCGCCCATGCCCAATTCCCCGCGCACACCGCGGGCGAACAGGGTGAAGGAGAGCCCAGTCTGATATTCAAACCCGCGATGCTCAACCAGATCAACCGTGACCGCCAGCGTCGGATCGGCGGCGCGCAGCAGCTCCACCACCCGCGACAGGCGGCGGCGGTCCTTTTCCGCCGCTTCCGGCAGCTCCAGGCTGGACAGCGCCTGAATGGCGCGGTCGGCGGGGCCGGAGGCTTCGATCAGCCGGCGCGCCAGCTTGGACGCCGGGCCGCCCACCGCGGTCACCGCGGCGACGTCTTTATGGTCGAGCGCCGCCCGCAACCGGACCAGATCCTCGCCCTCGACGCCGAAGGCCCGGCAGATCAGCGTAATCATGGTGGGAACGCACAGATCGACCGAGGCATGGCGGACGCCGACGGCGCGCAACGCCTGCAACGCCAACAAAACGACTTCGGCGTCGGCCTCCGGCTCCAGCGAACCGAACAGTTCGACGCCGGCTTGGGCGAATTCCCGCTCGGGGCGCAACTGGGCGCCCTTCACCCGCAAAACTTGGCCGGAATAGCATAGCCGCAAGGGACGCGGCGCCCCGGCCAGCCGGGTGGTGGCGATGCGGGCGATTTGCGGCGTCATGTCGGCGCGCACCGCCATCATCTTGCGCGACGCCGGATCCATCACCCGGAAGCTCTGCGCCGCCATCGACGCGCCGGGGCCGGCGAGCAGGCTGTCTTCAAACTCCACCAGGGGCGGCTTGACCCGTTCGTAACCGCGAGCGGCGAAGGCCGCCATCAAGGCTTCGACGCAGGCGGCTTCCTGCGCCGCTTCAGGCGGCAGCGCGTCGCCCAGCCCGGTGGGCAGCAAAGCGGAGCGGGCGGAGGCGGCGGCGAGCGGGTTTGAAGCCATCGGATCGGTGTCGGTTTTCGATAAAAGCGTCGGGTCGTACGGCGAGCGGCGGACGCGCGCCCTATTTGGCGCGCGACCAACACGAGGCCCGCAGCGACGCGCGGCCACAGCGGTTGCTTAGCCGACCGCCCCCCGGTTTGGCAAGCCCGGCGGTGAGCCAAGCGGCGGGGCGGATGCTGATCGGCGGAAAGTCGCACTTGAAAATTTTGCTGCGCTGCACAATAATCGCTGATGAGACGGACGCCCATCGTCCGTCGGCCAGCAAGACGCAGGTGCCGCGGTGGACAGACGGATCGACGAGCCGGCAGACGGCGAAACTTGGGACAATCCTTTGGAATTACAAGGATATCTCCCGTATCGACTGGCGGTGACCTATAATATGGTGTCGCGCGCCTTCGCCAATCAGTGCCGGGAAACCACCGGGCTCAGCATCCCGGAATGGCGGGTGCTGGCGGTTCTCGGCCGTCAGGCGTCGCTAACGTCGCAGGATGTCGCTCACCGCACCGCGATGGACAAGGCGAAGGTCAGCCGCGCGGTGTCGAGCCTGGTGGATAAGGGGTTGGTGCTGCGCGACGGCGATCCGTACGATCACCGGCTCAACCGCCTGTCGATGACGGCGGCCGGGGAGGAAGTCTACCGCGCCGTGGTGCCGATGGCCCGCACGCTGGAAAAACGCCTCACCGACCTGCTTTCCGACGCCGACATGGCGATGTTCAACACGCTGTTGGACCGCTTGCAGGAGGGCGCCCGCGCCATCGGCCGGAGCTGACGCGGCGGGTCGCCCCTAATCTATTTTTATACCGGCCGGGCGGCTGATTCCGGCGCGAATCCCACCGGGCGGCGCGCCAGCCGCTCCAGGCGGTCGTCCAGCGCCGTGCCGGCGTGGGCCAGGGTTTCCGCCAGTTCGGCGCATAAATGACGGGCCGAGCGGCAGGCGCTCAACGTCAACAGCGGCCGCAGCGCCAAGGCGGGGTCGACGCCGACCGAGGCGCGGCCCAACGCGATAGCGTCCAGCAACAAGCTTTCATCATCGGTCAAGCGCCCGGCGCAGGGGCGGGCGATATCGTGATCTCCGATATCCTTCTCCATGGCTGAAATACCAGTCCGGCGTCAAC
>CALGOL010000483.1 GCA_937960755.1 uncultured Azospirillum sp. | reverse complement strand
GCTGAAATCAAGGCGATGGTGGAGCGGATGGCGCCGCAATACGGGCTTGACCCGCGGCTGGTTTTGACGGTGATGCAGATCGAAAGCGCCTTTCGCTCCAACGTCGTGTCGCCCAAGGCCGCCGCCGGGCTGATGCAGTTGATCCCCGCCACCGCCGAGCGCTTCGGCGTCGAAGATGTTTTTGATCCCGAAGACAACGCCCGCGGCGGCATGAAGTATCTGCGCTGGCTGCTGTCCTACTTCCGCGGCGACGTCATTCTGGCGACCGCCGCCTACAATGCCGGCGAAGGGGCCGTCGACCGGCATAAAGGCGTGCCGCCTTACGCCGAAACGCAAAACTACGTCGCGATGATCCGCCGGCTTTACGGCGAGGAGCGCCATCCGTACGATTCCGCCGTCGCGTCGCCGTCGCCGCTGACCCGCGCGGCGGAAACCCCGGCCAAACCGCCGGCTGACAAAAAGAAAAGCTGACCGATGAATCGATAGGGGAGAGAGGAGCATGGGGGCCGTCGTCGCCGAGCGAATTGAGCGGGAGTACTTGGGCCTTAGCGCCGCCGGCTTTCACCGCGTCGCCTATGGGGAATGGCTGCCGACCGGCGAAGGCGCAGCGGATCTGCCGCCGGTGGTTTGCGTCCACGGCTTGACCCGCAACAGCGGCGATTTCGACGATCTCGCCGCCGCTCTCGCCGCGCGTCGCGGCCGGCGGGTGATTTGCCCCGACGTGGTGGGCCGCGGCCGCAGTGATTGGCTGCCCAGCCCGGCGCTTTACGGCTATCCGCAGTATCTCGCCGACGCCGCCGCTTTGCTGGCGCGCGTCGACGCGCCGCAGGTGGATTGGGTCGGCACCTCGATGGGGGGGCTGATCGGCATGCTGCTGGCGGCGCAGCCCGGTTCGCCGATTCGCCGGCTGGTGATGAACGACGTCGGTCCGCTGGTGCCGAAGGCCGGATTGGAGCGCATCGCGGCTTATGTCGGCAAAGACCCGGTGTTTGAAGACATCGCCGCGGTCGAGGCGTATTTGCGCTACGTCCTTTCCGGTTTTGGCGCCGTATCCGACGCCGGCTGGCGGCGGCTGGCGGGTTATTCCGCCCGGCCGCGGGCCGACGGCGGCTTCGGCTTGGCTTATGATCCGGGGATCGCCGCGGCGTTTTCCGCCGCCCCGATATCGGATGTCGACTTATGGGCGCTGTGGGACAAGGTGAACTGCCCGGTCTTGGCGATTCGCGGCGAAAACTCCGACATTCTGTCGGCGGACACCGCGGACGCGATGACCCGGCGCGGCCCCAGGGCGCATGTGGTGGAGATCCCCGCCGCCGGCCATGCGCCGTCGCTGATGAACGACGATCAAATCGCCTTGGTTGAGCGCTTCTTGTCGGTCGAAACAGTGTGATAATCGCCGCGCCGCGTTAAAAAATGCGCGCGGCGCGCGACGGCGGCGCCGCGTCGCCATAAAGAATCGGTTAAGATCGCGGCCCTTCGCACAGGGTTGGCGGTAGCGGGTCATGCACGGCGTTATTGTTTACGTTTTGGGGTTCACCGGCCTGCTGGCGCTGATTAGCGTCTTGCCGGCGGTCGCGTCGCGCTTGCGGCTGCCGTACGCGGTGGTGCTGGCTGGCGTCGGCCTGTCGCTCGGCGTGCTGATTAAGCTGACGCCGGAATTGCCCGTTTCCGGTCCGGTCACCGATTACATCAAGTCGCTGGAAAGCCTTGAGCTGTCGTCGGAGGCGCTGCTCTACCTTTTCTTGCCGGTGCTGCTGTTTGAAACCGCGGTCGCCGTGCCGGTGCGCCGCCTGATGGACGATATCGGCCCGGTGCTGCTGATGGCGGTGGTGGCGGTGTTCGTCTGCACCGTGTTCATCGCTTACGGCTTGCATCTCACCAGCGGCATGGGCTGGGCGGCGTGCCTTTTGGTCGGAGCGTTGCTCGCCACCACCGATCCCGGCGCGGTGATCGGGGTGTTTCGCGATTTGGGCGCGCCGCGCCGGCTGACCTTGCTGGTGGAAGGCGAAAGCCTGCTTAACGACGCCGCTGCCATCGCTTTGTTCTCGCTGCTGTTGACGCTGTTGGCTTACGGCGGGCGGCTGACGGTGGACGGCGTCGCCTACACCTTTTTGCTATCCTTTACCGGAGCGGCGGCGCTGGGCTGGGCGATGGGGCGGGCGGCTTGCGTCGTCGCCGGCTGGCTGGACGGCCGTTTGGCGGCGGAAATCACCCTGACCGTCGCCTTGGCTTATTCGGCTTTTGCGATCGGCGAACACTACTTCCATGTTTCCGGCGTCGTCGCGGTGGTGGCGGCGGCTTTGACGGTGGGGTCCACCGGCCGCACCCGGCTGTCGCAGGCGACCTGGGGCGCGATGGAGCACGTGTGGGGCCAGTTGGGCTTCTGGGCCAATTCGATGATTTTTCTGCTGACGGCGCTGATGGCGCCGCGGCTGTTCACCGATGTGACCTGGGGCGAGATCGGTCTTATTCTGGTGGTGGCGGCGGCGGCGCTGGCGGCGCGCGCCGTGGTGGTGTTCGGCCTGTTGCCGGTGTTATCGCTGGCGGGTTTGGCGCAGAAGGTCAGCCTGCCTTACAAGGCGGTGATGACCTGGGGCGGCCTGCGCGGCGCGATTTCGCTGACCCTGGCGCTGGCGGTGACGGAAAACACCCTGATCGCGCCGGAAGTGAAACGTTTCGTCGCCGTGCTGGCCATCGGCTTCGTCATGCTGACCCTGTTCGTCAACGGCGTCACGTTGCGGCCGTTGATCGGCGTGCTGGGGTTGAACCGGCTGTCGCCGGTCGAGGCGGCGATGCGCGGCCGGGCGCT
>CALGOL010000482.1 GCA_937960755.1 uncultured Azospirillum sp. | reverse complement strand
GGCGAGAATTTCCGCCGCCAAAGCAAGGGCGAGGGCTAGGTGCCGCCGGCAGCCCAGCCGCCGGGCGAGATCGTCCGCCGCCAGCCAGTCGACGGCGTCGCCCCGCGCCGCGACGGCGATGTCGTTCAGCCAGTGCAGCCGGGCCCATAGATGCTTCCAGCCGTGATGCGCGGCGAAAACCGTCGCGGCTTCGGCCGACAAGGTGGGAATGGCGACGCCGCCGATAGTGACGATCGCCGGTCTTTCAAACGGCCGCAGGACGCTCAGCGGAAAAGGCGAATCCTCCGGCGTCAGCCGGTCGTGCAGTTCGATTGACGCAGCGGCGCCGCGGCGGACCAACGCCAGGGCGTGCCCGCCGCGCAACGCCCGGTCGGCGGCCAAAGCGGGAATAAGAGGCCGATAGCCCAATCCAGCCAGGGTTTC
The DNA here is from genome assembly GCA_937960755.1 of uncultured Azospirillum sp. GTDB lineage: Bacteria > Pseudomonadota > Alphaproteobacteria > Azospirillales > Azospirillaceae > Azospirillum. Next base: position 6,808 of record CALGOL010000482.1, on the reverse strand, counting down.
GAGCGCCGCTTCCCAAGCGGCGGGAGCCGTCAGCAAATCAAGATCGACCGAATCCCGCCGAGCCGCGTCGCCATGCAACAGCAGACTCACGGCCGGTCCCTTGAAGGCGAGAACAGGAACATCCGCCGCCGTCAGCGCCTGGACGACGGCCGACAACTCCGCCATCAACGCCAACTGCCGGGCTACCCGTCGCCGCCTAAACTCGGCCAGGGCTTTTGACATCGGCTCGGGCAAACCCTCGCCGCCGCTGAACGAAATGGCGGCGGCCACGCGATGGTGATCGAGCGCAGCCAGCAGCGCATCGGCGGAGACCTCAGGGTTAAGGGCGGCTCGCCCTGGAGCCGGCTTTAAACGGTCAATGATCCAGGCTGAGGCGGTCAGACCGCAGGAATCTAGAATCATGCTGAGCGAGGGCTCCCCCTTAGGGCGGGGTCGTCGCTTAACACGAAATCGTTAAATTTTTGAGTTATATTCATAATTTTCTATCTCCAATTACATTAAGAAAAACATTTCCTTTCAATTTAGCGGTTTTCCTATTATATCATATTTTAAAAAATTGTCTTCATCGTCTTTATATTGAAGAGGCGTCGTTGCAGGAGCATAAATCTTCCCCTTTTTTTCAGCGCTCCGCCCTTCGACCTAACAAAGCATTTTATGGTTCTGGCGGCGGCGGCGCAGAAGCGCTAACGACAGCGGCCCGTGCAATCGACGGGATTATTATCGTGGCGGCGGGAATACTCGCCTACATGATTCGGCATGAGCAATTCACGCTTCCCGGCCTCTATCTGGCGGCCATTATATTAGGCGTCCTTATTCATCAGATCATTGCAGGCCCTTTCGGTTCTTATCGCTTCGATCATCCGGCTCTAGCCCCGTCGCAAGCCGCCGGGCTGTTTCTGGCGGTGTCCACCGCGATGCTATTGCTGGCGCTGGCCGCCTATTTCACCAAATTATCGGATCAGTTTTCCCGGGTCTGGGCAGGCGCTTGGTGGCTAAGCTGCCTTGGCGGCATGGCGTTGGGGCGGACGGCGTTGCTGGCGGCGGCCCGCCGTGGATTGGTGGCGACGCGCCGGCTATCGCGGGCGATTCTTATCGGACCAGCATCACGCGCCGAACCGCTGCGCCGCCGCCTGGAGGCGGGGCCGTTTCCCGCGGTTCAGGTGGCGGAAGTGATGAGGCTTGACGACGCCGCCGATTTGCCGGACAGGCTGATGGCGCTAAACGCCGATGAGGTGATTGTCGTTGGTCCGCTGGACACAGCGGAAGCCGCCGAAAGTTTGTTAAAGGCGTTAAAGGCGTCGTCGGCTCGCTGCCGCTATGCGCTGGAGCCGCCGTTTGACGCTCTGCCGGCGCCGCGGATCGCCAATATTGGCCCTGCCGCGGCCATTGAGTTGTTGCCAGCGCCGATTAGCGGCGTCGCCGCTTTGCTGAAACGGCTCGAGGACGTCGTGCTCACCGTGGTTATTCTAATCGTGGCCGCGCCGGTAATGGCGGGGGCGGCGCTGGCGGTGCGCTTAGAAGACGGCGGTCCGGTGCTGTTCCGTCAACAACGCCGTGGTTTTCGTGGCGAGGTTATTACTGTTCTTAAACTGCGCACCATGATCTCCGCCGCGGCGGCTGATGAAGCGGCTCCGCAAGCTACTCGCGACGACAGGCGGGTGACGCGGGTGGGAAGGTTTTTACGGCGTTGGAGCATTGACGAATTGCCTCAGTTGTTCAACGTGCTCCGAGGCGACATGTCGTTAGTGGGACCGCGTCCGTTGGCCCTGCCGCATGACGCGCAATTCGCTGCTATTGTCGAAGGCTACGCTGCGCGGCGACGCATGAAGCCGGGACTGACCGGCTGGGCGCAAGCTAATGGGTTGCGCGGTGAGGTTTGCAGCATGGCCGAGCTTGAAGAGCGGGTGCGCCACGATCTTGAATATGTCGAACATTGGAGTCCGGCGTTCGACTGCTGGATTTTGCTGCTGACCGCCTTGCGTCTGTTCAATGACCGCAACGCCTATTGAGGATGGCGGTTTTATAGGCGGTTGCTGATTACGTCATTAAACGTTTAATGACGTAATCAGTGATATTTGAAGGCCACCCTTCAAATGCGAAAGAAACCCGCGGCATGCGGCGGGCTGCTTGGCCCGGAACACCACCCCGCCTAAAGGTCAGTCTTTCGGCAGATTGGCATTAGAAGACGCCAAGACGCTCCTTCGCTTTGGCGATGGGCGGCCGCGAAGGGTGAAGGGTGATGCTGGTAGATTCCACCTGCACCTGAGCGTCGGGGTACGCGGCCATGGCCATGCGTAAAGCTTCAGTAAAGGCTGGTTTAAAGTTGCGCATAGCGGAAAAGCCTGCGCCAAACTGAGTAAAAAGCGACGTCCATGATACTGGCGTTGGTTTGCCTAACGAGTGCAAGCGGTAGGCAAGCCAAACGTAAATGTCGATCGCCATCGACTTGTTGCCAATTTCTTTCAGCGCTGTTTCCGATACGGGAACAGGATGCTCCACCAGCGAATGATAAAAAGCCTTATTCAGCCGCACCCGGTCTTGCCAAAGAGTGGGTTGGCGGTCGTCGTTTAACGCGCCGGTCAGTTCAATAGCATTGTCGACAAAGCTGCCGTTGTCCCGCTGTCGGATTTGTCCATTGTCACTGAAGAAAGTTAGGCGACAGGCGCTGATACGGCGGGCTTGTTCGCTGACGACTTTATACGTGGCGCCGCCGATGGTTGGAATGCCCATAGCTTTCATCCAGCTTTTGAGCGATCGCCCTAATTCGACTTCGCGGGAGCCGGAGCGTAACGCCTGGGTCTGTAGATAGATTAAGATCATTCTGGCTTTGGAGCCGTAGGGAATGCCGACGGGATCACCGTTCGGTTCGCGCCCTGACTCCACTAGTAAAGTGACGCGATGGCCTTCGCGCCGCCAAAAAAGCTCGTTAGTGTTCTTATGCGGTAAAGAGGTCAGGGCGAAACCCGCGTGACAGATGCCGAGGGTTTCGCTTTCTTCGGTCATGACGGCTGCGGCGATTTCCAGCTCTCGCCGGGTGGTCTTGTCGGTGATGAGCGTACGGGCTGTTTCAAGCCCGTGGGTGCGCAGCAAGTGATGAATCGAAGTGGTCATGTGGACGATTTCAAGCCGATAAGCCGAAATACGTCAATAGTGGAATCTACCAGTCAAGCTATTTGGGATTATTTGTTATAACCTTATTTGCTTAGCTGGTAGATTCCACCGGATAACACGAGTCGCGCTGGTAGATTCCACTTAGCGGCTGGTAGATTCCACCGGATAAATTTGCCGCCTTGTCTATTGTGATTGGCTTAAAAGTGGAATCTGCCAGCAGGCGGCTTCGAATCGGCGCAACAGGCCTTTACGGATGGTTGGCGGCGGATCTTTAGGACGGCCGGTGGAATCTACCAGCAAGTCGGGGGCGTTTATGTGGGTGAAGAGCTGCTGCGCCGTTGGTTGCGCCACTAAAAATAATACAATTCTCATTTGGATTGCTGCAATGAGAGCAGCGCAGGAGGATGCTAGAATGAAAAAAGCGTCACTTCCGATAAGGAGATGGTGCCGGATACAGGAATCGAACCCGTGACCTTCTGATTACAAATCAGCTGCTCTACCAGCTGAGCTAATCCGGCGACCAGTGCGACCCTAATGATACGCTGCGCTAAAGGCAAGCTGTCGACGCAAGGAAAATTGCTCGTCTTATAATCCTCCGGTTCATTGGCGCCGCTTCAGAGGTCACGTTTCCGGCGGAGGGCAGGGGCTCGAAATCCAGATCAGCCGCCTGTGCGGGTCACGTCCCCCGCGCCCGCATGACAACCTTGGCCAGACTGCGGGAAACCAAAATGATTGGCTTGCCCAATCCGACACCGCCATCGGGGACACGAACGCTTTACGCCACGAATTCTGCTCTGATTTCGCCGGGCTTGTCCTAAAGGCGACAGCCGATATGTTCGCTCAGTCGTTCGGCCAGAACGTCGGCAGCATCGCTTTCCACTGCGCGCAATTTTTCACCTGCAATCATGGCGCGTTCGGTAAAAGCGTTTAGCCGTTCGGGAACCAATAATTCCGCCAATACGGCAGGCAACATGCGGCGCGCGGCGTCCCGGCAAGGATCAATACGCCATCCGGCTCCGTTGGCCCACTTCCAGGCATCGGCGTTCGCCGCGCCGAAAAACAACAGCGGACGTCCCCGGCATAAAGCGGAAACCGCTTTCGACGGCGCGCAAACATGCGTCCAATTTTTCCGCAAGCTCACCACATGAACATCGGCGGCGTTTAATTCATCTGCGTTCAGAGGCGTGTCGCGCCATTCCACATGGGAAAAACCCATAAGTTTAGTTCGAACCGCCTTGGCCCGTACGCCGTAAGCGGCGACAAGCAGGCGAAAGCGCGTTGGATCGGATAACCTCGCCAGTTCCGGCAAAGCGTCGTCCCAGTGCGCGCGGCCTAAATTTCCAGCGTATACAAGACGTATCGGATTTTCGGATTTACGAGGCGGCGGCGGCAAGAGCGCGTCGCAAACGCCTGCGGGACAAATTAAGAAAGGCGGCGGGCGCTGTTCTCCTGCTGCAATAAACGCCGCCTGCCGCGGCCCTAAACATAGCCGCATGTCTGGCGGGCGCCTTCTTGGTCGACATGGCGGGCTTGGCGTCAATCCCAACATCGCCGTCAACGCTTGCGGATAGAGATCCATCGTCCATTCACACCAAAACTGATCGGCCGATAACTGACGCCCCAGATGATAGGATAAAAATGGCGGGTCGGTTAAGGATAGGACGGCCGAGCAATTCGCCGCCTCTTGCGCCAACCGTCGCCCGTCACGCCATGAATTCGCCGCGCGTCGCCATAAATTTTCACCTGACGCGCCGCCCCCCGCATAGGAACGTCCTACGCCGATCAAGCGCCAGTCAAGAGAAGGAAGCCGTTTCACCAATAACCGCCCCAGGCGCGCCAAAGAGACGGCGGTTGGAGCGCCGTCAGGTGGAACAAAGCGGTTAACCAACGCAATTGTCATCGATTCCGGGCCGCTTCGCCGTCATGCGAAGTAGAAATGATTATGGTCAAAGGGCAAGAATTCCTGCTCGGTGTTTGATATATAATAAACGAACTCCGGGCGCCGGGCGGCCAAAAAACGGTGGGAGTCGGCTGCAATCCTTCCAGCAGCCAAGGAAGGCGGCGGCGAAGACCGCCTGTCGCTGTTGATCTCCAGCAGAACGGCTCGGATGAGGTGAACGATGGTCTACTCATTAGGGAAGATTCAGACGAAATCTTTCCAATAGGCGCGTCCTATGAAATTTTGTCCTGCGCCTTGCAGGAAAATCCATGTACGCGAATATGTTATGTTTACTGGCGTCCATAAACGCGGCCCGTTTGCGCCAACGGTCGCGGAACTGATCGGCGATATCTTGTGGGGGGCTTTCTGGGCGTCGGAAAACACTAATACCGCCCCGCCGAATGGCTGACTCTTGGGGCCAGTCCGGCGCCGCCATGTATAACCCGTCGTTGCCGCAGCGTCCTTGCGAACACTGCGATGACAACCAATCGAACGCGGTCGCCGAGGCTCCGTCCCGTCGGGACGCCTCTCCGCCCGAAAGCGGAACTCGTTTACCTTTCAGACCCTTGCATTTCGCCCTCTTCGTCGATCATCGCGGCGTCATGCCGCCGCGGGCAGGGCCGCCGGCGCTTCGCCGACCGGAGAATCTCCCCAACGGAACGGCTGCTCGCCGCGCCACATGGCGAACAGGATGACCGCCAACTTGCGCGCCAACGCCACCCGCGCCTTCGCCATGCCGACCCTCTTGGCCAACGCCGCCGCCCAGGCGCAAGGCCCGTTGGCCCGCTTCACCCGCGACAGCGCCACCGTCGCCGCCTCGAACAGATAGCTGCGCAACAGGGAATCGCCGCAGCGGCTGATCCGCCCCATCCGGTCGACGTCGCCCGACTGATGCCGGCGCGGCGCCAAGCCGAGATACGCCGCCACCTCCTCGCCGCGTCGAAAACGCTGTGGCGTGTCGATCACCGTCTTGAAGGCCAAAGCGGTGAGCGATCCCACCCCCGGCGCCGTCATCAAGATGTCTCGGCAAACCGGATCGCGCCGAGCCAAACCCGACAACAGCCGGTCGAGCCCGCGAACCTGCTCCGCTATCGCCTCCCACGACGTCAAAAGCGCCTGGATCCCCTTGGCCGCCAAAGGCTCCTGCGCCGCCGCCGCCCGCACCCGTTCGGCAAAACCCTTGCCCCGCGCGCCGCAGGTGAACAGCCCGAACGTCTTCAACAACGAGCGGATCGTGTTCGACAACGTCCGCTTCATGTCCACCAGCTTCGCCCGCGCAACCAGAACCGAGCGCATCCGATAGCTGTCCAGACTCTTGACCCGCACTTCGGCGTACCACCCCGTCCGCGCCAACTGCGCCAAACCTTCCGCATCCAGCGCGTCGCTCTTGTTCACCCGCCCCGACAACGCCGCTTTCGCCTGACGCGCGTCGACGCACACCACCGGAACGCCCAGTTCCTTCAGCCCGTGCCAATGCCACGTTGAAAGCGTCCCGCTCTCCAGAACAACCCGCACGGCTTCCGGCGCCCGTTTGCTCAACGTCGCCGACATCGCCTCCGGCGTCGAACGGCAGGTTCCCCGCCAGACAACCCGACCGTCGCCGGCGACAACGCAAACACTCGTCTCTTTCAACGAAACGTCCAATCCGACATAATGCGACATGGCTGCTCTCCTTGCTCGGCATTCATCTGAGGCGATCTTGCATCGACCTCGTCGCCTTCGGGAGAGCAGCCAACCGATTACGCCATGTATAATACC
>CALGOL010000481.1 GCA_937960755.1 uncultured Azospirillum sp. | reverse complement strand
GCCGAAACCCGAGCCGCCGAAACCCGAACCCCCGAAGCCGGAGCCGCCGAAGCCTGCGCCGACTCCCGAGCCGACGCCCAAGGTCGAGCCGCCGAAGCCCGAGCCGAAAAAGCCTGAGCCTCCCAAGCCTGAGCCTCCCAAGCCTGAGCCGCCGAAACCCGAACCCAAGAAGCCTGAGCCGCCGAAGCAGGAGCCGAAAAAGCCGCCGCCGCCGCCGGAAGACCCGTTGGCCAAGCTGCTGGGCGACGTCGCCAAAATGAAGCCGGCGCCGTCGCAGGCGCAGACTTCCACCGCGTCGAAGACTTCGCAAAGCCAATCGACGGCCAAGCCGTCGGGGGCGAAAACCGCGACGCCGGGACCAGAGCGGGAGTTCAAGCCGTCAGGCCGCGCCACCGACGCCATTCGCAGCCAGTTGTCGAAACTGTGGAACGTTGATACGGGTAGACGCAGCGACGGCGATATGAAGGTCGTCATCCATGTCGAGGTCGGCCCGGATGGTTCGGTGTTGAGCGCGCGCATGGACGACGCCTCCTTGGCGCGCGCCTCGTCGGACCGCGCGTACCGGGCTTCAGCGGAAGCCGCGGTGCGGGCGGTGCTGCGGGCGCAGAAGCTGAACTTGTTGCCGGACGAATTCACCCCGGCGACGTATCAGAATTGGCGTAAGTTCGTTTTCACCTTCGATCCGAGGGATATGTTCTAAGCATGAGCACCTTGACCCTGAACGCCGTCGGCGCGACGGCGTCCGCCCAAGCAGCCCGCCTTACCCGGCGGCTGGCGGCGGCTCTTGTGATGTTGGCGGCGTTCCTCGGTCTGGCCGCGCCTGCGGCGGCGGAGGTGCGCATCGACATCACCCGCGGCGTGTTCGAACCGCTGCCCATCGCCATTTCGCCCTTCGCCGGCGGCAACGGCGCGCAGATTTCGCAAGTGGTTTCCGCCGATTTGGAGCGCTCCGGCCTGTTCCGGCCGCTTGATCCGCGCGGCTTCCTGCAAAACCCGGAACAACTCCGCGCCAGCGAACCGCGCTTCGCCGACTGGCGGGGCATCGGCGCGCAAGCGCTGGTGGCGGGTTCGGCCACCCAGTTGGGCGACGGCCGGCTGAAGGTGGATTTCCGGCTGTGGGACGTGGCGGCGGGTCAGAACATGGCCAACCTCAGCTACACCGCGACGCCGGATTCCTGGCGCCGCATCGCTCACATCATTGCCGACGCCATCTACAAGCGGTTGACCGGCGAAGACGGCTATTTCGACACTCGCATCGTTTACGTCGCCGAGTCCGGTCCGGGCACCAACCGCGTCAAGCGGCTGGCGATCATGGATCAGGACGGCGCCAACCATCAGTTCCTGACCGATGGCCGCACGCTGGTGCTGACGCCGCGCTTCTCGCCGACGACGCAGGAAATCACCTACATGTCGTACGTCAACAAGAAGCCGCGGGTCTATGTGTTCAACATCGACACCGGGCGGCAGGAAATGTTGGGCGACTTCCCCGGCATGACCTTTGCCCCGCGCTTCTCGCCGGACGGCAACCGAGTGGTTATGAGCATGGCCGACCGCGGCAACGCCAACGTCTACGCCCTTGATCTGCGCACCCGCCGGTCGACGCAGCTTTCCGATTCGCCGGCCATCGACACCGCGCCGAGCTATTCGCCGGACGGCTCGCAGATTGTCTTCGAATCGGACCGCGGCGGCGCTCAGCAGCTTTACATCATGAACGCCGACGGGTCGGGGGTGAAGCGCCTGTCCTTCGGCCAAGGCCGCTACGGCACGCCGGTATGGTCGCCGCGCGGCGATCTCATCGCCTTCACCCGTCAGCAGGGCGGCCAGTTCGCGGTCGGCGTCATCCGCCCGGACGGCACCGGCGAGCGGATTTTGACGCAAGCCTACCATGTGGAAGGCCCGACCTGGGCGCCCAACGGCCGTGTTTTGATGTACTTTAAGGAGTCGCCGGGCGGGGCGGGCGGTCGTAGCGCCAAGCTCTACACCATCGACGTCACGGGTCGCAATGAACGCATGGTTCCGACGCCGCAAGATGCGTCCGACCCTGCTTGGTCGCCCTTGATTCCGTAGTAACAGCGTTATATTTTGCACCTGCGAGACGTTCGCGACCCAGAACGTCGCAGGCGCAAATTTTTCAATCTGACATCGAACCGCACCCTGAGGGGCAATCAAACCATGCGCATCAAGTATCTCAGCATTTTCGCCGCCGTCGCTTTGCTCGCCGCCTGCGACACGACGCCGAAGGACGGTTCCGGGGCCGGCGGCGCCGGTCAGATGAGCGTTCGTCCGGGCTCGCAAGAAGACCTGGCGCAGAACGTCGGCGACCGGGTGTTCTTCGGCACCGACCGCTCGGACCTGACCACCGAAGCCCGCGGCACCCTGAACCGTCAGTCGCAGTGGCTGAAGACCTATCCGCAGGTCACCATCACCATTGAAGGCCACGCCGACGAACGCGGCACCCGCGAATACAACCTGGCGCTGGGCGAACGCCGCGCCAACGCGGTGAAGAACTACCTGATCGCTCAGGGCGTTCAGTCGGCCCGCGTCAAGACCATCTCCTACGGCAAGGAGCGTCCGGCGGTGCTGGGCTCTGACGACAGCGCCTGGGCGCAGAACCGCCGCGGCGTGACGATGGTCGACTAATTCGTCGACAGCGTAGTAAGCAAAAAAGCCTCGCCATTCTGGCGGGGCTTTTTTGTGTTCGTCAGACGGCGGGCGTCATGACGTAAGAAATTGTAATCTTCATGCGCGGGGGCGTATAGGCTCTTGATCGCGGCGCTGGCGGCGGGCTACCAAGACAGACGGTCGGCTAGCGACCGCCGCAGGCCATCACGGAAGGCGCCGATGCCGCGCAATGATCTGTTCCCGCCAATTGATCCGTACGACAACGGCTACCTGCCGGTGGATGAACTGCACACGCTGTATTGGGAGCAATGCGGCCGCCAAGATGGCGTTCCGGTAATCTTTCTGCATGGCGGGCCGGGCGCAGGGGCTTCACCGACCCATCGGCGTTTCTTCGACCCGCGGCATTATCGCATTGTTATCCTCGATCAGCGCGGTTCGGGCCGCTCCACACCGTTGGGGGAAACGCGGCGCAACACCACCGAGCACCTTATCGCCGACTTGGAGAAGCTGCGTCGCTTGCTGGGCATCGATAAATGGCTGCTGTTTGGCGGCTCTTGGGGTTCGACGCTGGCGTTAGCCTATGCGCAGGCCTACCCCGAGCGCTGTCTGGGGCTGGTGCTGCGCGGGGTGTTTTTGATGCGCCGGCAGGAGATCGACTGGTTTCTGCACGGCATGCGCAACATCTTCCCCGAGGCGTGGGAAAGCTTTGTCGGCCATATCCCTGAACGGGAACGTGGCGATTTGCTGGAAGCCTATTGGCGGCGGCTGGATTCGCCCGACCCGGCGGTTCGCAGCGCCGCCGGCCGGGTGTGGAGCAGTTACGAAGCGTCGTGCTCATGCCTGCTGCCGCCGCGGGAGCCTGTCGGCTCGAGCGCCGCCGACGACGCCCATGCGGTCGGCTTGGCGCGTATCGAAGCGCATTATTTCCGCAGCAACGCCTTTCGGCCGGAAGACAAGCTGTTGCGCGACATCGACCGTATCCGGCATCTGCCGGCGACCATCGTGCAAGGGCGTTACGATATTGTTTGCCCGATTACGTCCGCTGACGCCCTGCGCCGGGCGTGGCCGGAAGCGGACTACCGCGTCGTGCCGGACGCCGGCCATTCCGCGTTGGAGCCCGGCGTTCGCACCGCGCTGGTCGAAGCGACCGAACGCTATAAGATGCTGAAATAAAGCTTCTTTAATTACTTCTGTCTGTTCGCCTTCACCCATTCCGCCATTTTGCGGTCGGACGTATTGATGTGGAATTGCAGCCAGTTAGGCAAAAAATCGGAAAAATATTTGATAATGTATTCTTCAGAATAATACCCCGTTGTGAATTTGTGCATTTCCTCTTTGGCGAGGTCGTGCTGAATTTTGTGATCGTCGAGATGGGGATAGCCGTTCTGCTCCATGAACTCCTCTTCGTGGCGCAGATGGGTTTCCGTGTAGCGCAAGGCTTCCACCAGCGCCGCATAAATTACTTCCTGCGCTCGGTCTTCAGAGATGGCGTTGCAAAAATCCGCCACCAAGCCGATCCACAGCCGATGCTCATCGTCAATATTCGGCAGACCAAGCACCAAGTCTTCGGTCCAACCGATGGTGTTGTCGTTTTGCGTCGGAATCATACTTTTCTCACGAACTTGAATTATTCAAGCCGTGAAATAAGACGTCGCGGGTCGCCAACGCAATGTTCAGCCGCCGCCAGCGGCTGCGACATGTTCGCACGCCATTGGTATCAGCGCTGGCCGACCTTGGCGCCCATTAGACGGGTGCGGATGGCGCTAACGGCGCAATGCACCGCGACGTCATTTTCCTCTTTAACCACCGTGTCGGCGGCGGGGCGCACGTCGGCGATGGTCGGGCACATCACGTCCATGTTCCAGCGTTGCACTTGGGTCGGCGGTTTGGCCGCCGGATCACAAGCCGCCGGGTCGGCGTGGATTTCCTCCGCCCGCGACTCCGCCGCGCGCACTTCGACGTTGGGCGTGACGCCGTAGCAATCCACCGTCGCCCCGCTAGGACGATGATAGCGGGCGGTGGTCAGTCGAATGCCGCTGTCGCCGTTCAAGCTGGAAATGGTCTGCACCGAGCCTTTGCCGTAGGTGCGGACGCCGAACACCAGCGCGCGGGCGTGATCCTGTAGAGCGCCGGCGACGATTTCCGACGCGGAGGCCGAACCCGAATTGACCAGCACCACCAGCGGCAAGCCGACCATCTGGTCGCCCGCGGCGCCCAGGTAACGGCGGCTGTCTTCCGGGTCGCGACCGCGAATCGACACGATCTCCACCGCTTCCAAAAAGCGGTCGGAAACCGCAACCGCCTGATCCAGCAAGCCGCCGGGGTTGTTGCGCAGGTCGATGACCGCGCCGGCCAGCCTGCCGCCTGACTGCCGGCGCAAATCGTAAAGCGCCTCGTCCAGCGTTTGGGCGGTGGATTGGTTGAACGCCGCGATGCGGATGTAGCCGACGTCGCCTTCCAGCCGCCAGCGCACCGGCTGAATCTTGACGACGGCGCGGGTCAGCGACACCCGCAGCAGGTTGTCGGCGTTGGCGCGCTTGAGGCTTAGCGCGACATGGCTGCCGACCGGCCCGCGCATTTTCGCCACCGCGTCGCGCAGGTTCATGCCCTTGACCGCCTGTTCGTCGATGCGGGCGATGAGATCGCCGCTGCGCAGGCCGGCGCGGGCGGCGGGGGAGCCGTCAATCGGCGACACCACCTTCACCAGCCCGGATTCCTCGTCCATCGTCACTTCGATGCCGAGCCCGCCGAACTCCCCTTGGGTCTGCTCGCGCATATAGCGGAAATTTTCCGCGTCGAGATAGCTGGAATAGGGGTCGAGCGCGGTCAGCATGGCGTCAAGGCCGGCTTCGGTCAAAACCAGCGAGCCGGCGGCGCGGTCGGCTTTATACTTCGCCTCGACGCCGGCCAGCGCCTTCTCCACCATCACCATCGGCGGCTGCGGGCGGACATGTTCGGTTTGAACGCGCCGCATGACTTCGGCGAACAGCCGATAGGCTCGGTCGGAGGTCGCCAGGGTTTGGCCGCCGGAAACACGGGGAAACTCATTGCGGAAACGCTCTAGCGCCGCCGCATTCTCCACACGGTTGCCGGGCTGGGTCAGCGCGCACGCCGGCCCCACCACCGCCAGCAGCAGCAACAAAGCCGCCAGCACTTTCGCCATTCTCGCTCCCTCGCCGCCGGGCCGGTTGGGACCGCCGTTCGCGGCGTTCGTCGACTCCGTCCCAGAGGCTAGCATACTCTTTACTTCCTTCCAATCATGGGCGCTAGACCGCCGACGGCCGATGCGCCCCGGTAAAGGAGCGGCTTGTCGCAAACTCCCCCTAGCGCGTCAACTCCCGATGCAGGTTGGCCGGGCCGTCGCCAAGGCGCTGGCGATAGACCACCAGCGCCTCCATCACCCGCTGCACATAATTGCGGGTTTCGGAAAACGGAATCCGCTCCACCCAATCAACCCAATCGACGGAGCCGGTGCGCGGATCGCCGTACATCTCCATCCAGCGGGCGACGCGGCCGGGGCCGGCGTTGTAGGCCGCGGCGGCCATGGCGTAAGACCCGTCGAAGCGTTCAATTTGCGACGCCAGATAGGCGCTGCCGAGCTTGACGTTGTAGGCTGGGTCGTTGACCAGTTGGGCGTCGCGCTGGTGCTTGATCCCCAGCTTGCCGGCGGTCAGCTTGGCGGTGGCCGGCATCAACTGCATCAGGCCGCGGGCGCCGGCCGACGACACGACGTTGGTGTTGAAGGTGCTTTCCTGGCGGATGATGGCGTGGGTCAGCGCCGCTTCCGGCTGCGCCGTGCGGGCGACGGTCAGCACCGGATAGCCGGTCTCCACCAGATAGACGTGCAACTGCGCCGCTTGCTTGGCGGCGGCGATGGCGAGATCGGGGCGGCCGATTTGCTGCGCCAGCCGCGCCGACAACGTCAAATCGTCAGGCGTGCGGGCGTCGAGCGCCACCCGGCGGACGAAAGCCGCGGTGCGGTCGTCGTTGGCCCCGGCGATCTGCGCCAGCATGCGCGCCGCCTGCACCAGCTCTTTGCGCTCGAACGCGCTTTGCGCCGACGACGACGGCTTGGGCTCGCTCGGCACGGCGGCGTGCGGCCGGCCCAGCGCGTGGGCGGCCAGTTGTCCGTAATAGGTCGAGCCGTACATGGCGCCTTTTTCATACCAGCGCCGCGCCGCCGATTTGTCGCCGTCGGCGTCTTCCGCCCGTCCGGCCCAATAAGCGCCGCGCGCCAAGGTGATGGGGGCGGTGGCGTTATTGAACAGGCGTTCAAAATGCTTCAGGCCGCGCGACGGTTCGTTCAAAAAGCGCAAGGCGATCCAGCCGGCGAGGAACTCGGCGTCGGCTTCCCCCAGCCCGTCCTCGTCCTCCGCCGCGCCGTGCGACGCCGCCAGCTTATAGGCGGCGCGGGCGTCGCCCTGGTCGAGCAGCCGGCGCACCTGCACCTGACGTTCGCGCCACCACAGGGTCGGGCGCTCCAGGTTCTCCGGCGCCCGCTCCAGCACCGCCCGCGCCGCGGCGTCGTTGTCCTTTTGCCGGTGATAGCGCGCCAAATCGTACAGCAAGCCGGGGTCGCGCGCCGCGCGGCCGCCGACCGAATCCGCCAGCGCGTC
>CALGOL010000480.1 GCA_937960755.1 uncultured Azospirillum sp. | reverse complement strand
CATCGCTCGCGACGTGGTCGCCAAGCTGGCCGGCGTCGCCGCCGAACCGGCCGCCGCCGAAGCCGCCGTCGCGGCCTCGATGGAAGGAGCCCGCTCATGATCGGCAAGCCTGAATTTTGGGTCGCGCTGGCCTTCGTCATCTTCGTCGGTCTGCTGTGGAAGAAGATCGCCGCGGCTTTCGTCGGCATGCTGGACGCGCGCACCGAAAAGATCCGTCAGGAACTGGACGAAGCGCAGCGCCTGCGGGAAGAAGCGCAATCGCTCTTGGCCTCGTATCAGCGCCGTCAGCGCGACGCGCAGAAGGAAGCCGAAGAGATCATCGCCCACGCCCGCGAGGAAGCCGAACGCCTGCGTCGTCAGGCCGCCGCCGACCTTGAAACGTCGCTGAAGCGTCGCGAAGCCCAGGCGATCGACCGCATCGCCCAGGCCGAAGCCGCCGCAATGCAGGAAGTTCGCACGCTGACGGTTGATCTCGCCATCGCCGCCAGCCGCAAGCTGCTGTCGGAAAACCTGCCGCAATCGCAGCAGGATGCGTTGGTCGCTCAGGCGATCGCTGAACTGCCCAAGCACTTGAACTGATTTTTCGCAGCGCCGCTGTTGCGGCGTAAGCGACAATCCGTTGAAAAACCCCGGCCTGTGCGCCGGGGTTTTTTTTGTCCATGTTGGGGATAGCCCAAAACGTCACACCGGAGCTTCCCCCAATGTCCGCGCCAATGCCCGCCTTATTCGTCTCCCACGGTTCGCCGACGCTCATTCTGGAGACGGACGCCCCGGCGCATGTGTTTCTAACGCGACTGGCGGCGCAATTGCCCCGGCCGCGCGCTGTGCTGGTGATCTCCGCTCATTGGGAAACGGCGATTCCCACCGTGTCGGGGGCCGGGGCGCCGGAAACCATCCATGACTTCTATGGCTTTCCCGCCGCGCTGTATCAGCGGCGCTATCCGGCGCCGGGCAGCCCGGACACCGCGACGCGGGTCGTCGGACTGCTGGAAAAAGCGGGCTTGCCCGCGGCGACGCATCCCTCCCGCGGTCTTGACCATGGCGCTTGGGCGCCGCTCAGCCTGATGTGGCCGCAAGCCGACGTCCCGGCGCTGCAATTGTCGGTGCAGCCGCAAGCCGACGCGGCGGCGCATCTGGCGCTTGGCCGCGCGCTGCGGCCGTTGCTGGATGAGGGCGTTATGGTGCTGGGGTCGGGCTCCGCCACCCATAATCTGCGGGCGCTGGACTGGCGCGGCGAAGGCCGGCCAGCGGCCGACTGGTCGACCGGCTTCGCCGACTGGCTGACCGACCGGGTGACTTCGGGCGATGCGGCTGCGGCGGCGGATTGGTTGAAACGGGCTCCCGACGCGCGCAAGGCGCATCCCACCGACGACCACTTTCTACCGCTGCCGGTCGCCTGGGGCGCGGCGGGGGAAGGCGCGCGCGGAACGGTGATGCACGATTCCTACATGATGGGCAGTCTTGGCATGCAAGCCTACCGCTTCGATCCAATATCAGCGGCTTAACCCAGCCGGAAAAAGCCGACCATGTCTTTCAGTTCAGCCGCCTGATCGGCCATGACGCGGGTCGCGGCGGTGGTTTCCTCCACCAGCGCCGCATTCTTCTGGGTCGCTTCGTCCATATGCGCCATGGCGGTGTTGATCTCGTCGAGAGACGCCGCCTCGTCGCCGGACGACTTGGCGATTTCGCTAATCAGCGCAGCCACTTGCTCGACGCCCTGCACGATGTCGGCCAGGGCTTCGCCGGTTTTATGCACCAGTTCGACCCCGTCCTTAACCTGACTGTCCGACGCCAGGATCAGCGCCTTGATTTCTTTAGAGGCGAGGGCGGAGCGTTGGGCGAGGTTGCGCACCTCCTGCGCCACCACGGCGAAGCCGCGCCCGGCTTCGCCGGCCCG
>CALGOL010000479.1 GCA_937960755.1 uncultured Azospirillum sp. | reverse complement strand
GGTCAGCATCGGCGCGTCCAATTCCATCGTGCGACGCTCGGCGGCGGCGAAACCCAGCGCCAGCGCGCATACCCCGACGGCGCACGCCAAAGCTGCCGGCCGGCTGCGAGCGAACCAGCCGCAAACACCGGCCAAAGCGGCCAAGGGCCATGCGACATAGGACGGCGGATCGACGGTCAGCGCGAAGAAGCCGGCGACGCCCAGGCCGAAGGCGACCGGCAGCCACAAAGGCCAGCGCTCCCGCTCCGCCGCCAAGATCGCCGCCAGTTTGTCCAACCGCTCGCCTCCGCCCGCCAAGCGTTGCCCCTTCGGCCGGCGAATGTGCTACATCATCGGCTCGTTTGTCCGGCAATTTCGCTCGTTGAGACGCTTCATGACCTCCGACCAGACCTCCGATCCAGCAGTCGTCACCCGTTTCGCCCCGTCCCCCACCGGCTATCTGCACATCGGCGGGGCGCGCACCGCGCTGTTCAATTGGCTGTACGCCCGCGGCCGTGGCGGCAAGTTCCTGCTGCGCATCGAGGACACCGACCGCGCCCGCTCAATGCAGCCGGCGGTCGACGCCATCCTCGACGGGCTGAAATGGCTGGGGCTGGATTGGGACGGCGACGCGGTTTCCCAGTTCGCCCGCAAGGACCGTCACGCCGAAGTCGCCCGCCAGTTACTGAATGAGGGCAAGGCTTACTATTGCTACGCCTCGCCGCAGGAATTGGAGGAGATGCGCGCGGCGCAAAAGGCCGCCGGCAAGACGACCGGCTATGACGGCCGCTGGCGCGACCGCCCGGCTTCGGAAGCACCCGAAGGCGTGCCGCCGGTGATCCGGCTGAAGGCGCCGCAGACCGGCGAAACCACCGTCAACGACCGGGTGCAGGGCGCGGTGACGGTGCAAAACGCCCAACTGGACGACTTGATCCTGCTGCGCGCCGACGGCACGCCGACCTATTTGCTGGCGGTGGTGGTGGACGACCATGACATGGGCGTCACCCACGTCATCCGCGGCGACGATCATCTGACCAACACCTTCCGCCAAGTGCAGATTTATCAGGCGATGGGCTGGGATCCGCCGTCGTTCTCGCATATTCCGCTGATCCACGGGCCGGACGGGGCCAAGCTGTCCAAGCGTCACGGCGCGCTGGGGGTTGAGGCGTACCGCGACATGGGCTACCTGCCCGAAGCCTTGCGCAATTATCTTTTGCGTCTGGGCTGGGGCCACGGCGACGACGAAATCATCTCGACGGCGCAGGCGTTGGAATGGTTCGACCTCGACGGCGTCGGGCGTTCGCCGTCGCGTTTCGATTTCGCCAAGCTGGAGAACCTCAACGGTCATTACATCCGCGAAGCCGACGACGCCCGTCTGGCCGGCCTCGTCGCTGAAAAACTGACTGCGACGGCGGAACAGACCGAGTTGCTGACCCGCGCCATGCCCGGCTTAAAGGCCCGCGCCAAGACGCTGAACGAGCTGGCCGACAACGCCGCCTTCTACGTCGCGGCGCGGCCGATCGCTCTTAACGATAAAGCCGCGGCTCAACTGTCGGGAGCCGGCGCCGAGACTTTGGCCGCCTTGAAGAATTGCTTCGAAACGACAGAAGATTTCGCGTCTTCGACGCTGGAGCGGCTGGCGAGAGAATTAGCCGAAAGCAAAGGAATTAAATTAGGTCAAGTGGCGCAGCCGTTGCGGGCCGCCCTTTGCGGGTCTCTGGTATCACCACCTGTTTTCGAAGTCGCGTCTCTATTAGGCAGAATTGAGACCTTGGGCCGCATGACTGATGCGCTCGGCGGTGCAAAAAGCTAAGATGCGTGCTTTGCATTTGCGTCGCATCGAACTATGCTGCGCTCATTCTTGCAGGGCGAAACGCCTCACCCCAAGCGATAAAGGACGTGCCGAACATGTCTGATAAAACGTCCGTGGCCAAATCCGTCACGCTGACCGACAACGCCACCGGCAAACAAGTGACGATGCCGGTGCTCGACGGTTCTGTCGGCCCCAGCGTTATCGACATCCGCAAGCTTTATGCGGAAACCGGTTATTTCACCTACGACCCCGGCTTCACTTCGACCGGCTCGTGCGAATCGACCATCACCTACATCGACGGCGACGAAGGCGTTCTGCTGCACCGCGGCTACGCCATTGAAGATCTGGCCGTCCATTCGACCTTCCCGGAAGTCTGCTTCCTGCTCTTGAACAACCATCTTCCGACCGCCAAGGAAAAGGAAGAGTTCGAGAACATCCTGCGCCGTCACACGATGGTGCATGAGCAGTTGAGCAAGTTCTATATGGGCTTCCGCCGCGACGCCCACCCGATGGCGATCCTGTGCGGCGTGGTCGGCGCCCTGTCGGCGTTCTATCACGACTCGACGGACATCAACGACCCGGTGCAGCGCAAGATCGCGGCGCACCGCATGATCGCCAAGATCCCGACCATCGCCGCCATGGCGTACAAGTATTCGGTCGGCCAGCCGTTCATGTATCCGCGCAACGACCTGTCGTACGCGGAAAACTTCCTTTACATGACCTTCGGCACGCCCTGCGAAGAATTCAAGCCGAACCCGATCTTGTCCAAGGCGATGGACCGGATCTTCATCCTGCACGCCGATCACGAACAGAACGCTTCGACCTCGACCGTCCGTCTGGCCGGCTCGTCGGGCGCCAACCCGTTCGCTTGCATCGCCGCCGGCATCGCCTGCTTGTGGGGTCCGGCCCACGGCGGCGCGAATGAAGCCGTGCTCAACATGTTGCAGGAAATCGGCTCGGTCGAGAACATCCCGGCTTGCGTCGCCAAGGCCAAGGACAAGAACAGCACGTTCCGTCTGATGGGCTTCGGCCACCGGGTCTATAAGAACTTCGACCCGCGCGCCAAGGTGATGCGCCAGACCTGCCATGAAGTGCTGGGCGAACTGGGCATCAAGGACGAGCCGCTGCTCGACATCGCCATGGAGCTGGAGCGCATTGCGCTGTCCGATCCGTACTTCATTGAAAAGAAGCTCTATCCGAACGTCGACTTCTACTCGGGCATCATCTTGAAGGCGATGGGCTTCCCGACCAGCATGTTCACCGTGCTGTTCGCGCTGGCCCGCACCGTCGGCTGGATCTCGCAGTGGAAGGAAATGATCGAAGATCCGACCCAGAAGATCGGCCGTCCGCGCCAGCTCTACAAGGGGCAACCCCATCGCCCGTACATCCCGCTGGATCAGCGTGGCTAAGGGCAGTTCCCAAACCACGGGTTCGGGCGGCTTCTCTGGGGCCGCCCTGTCCCCGTCGGGCCGTTACGGCGCCGGCGACGGTTGGGCGATCATCCCGGCTTGGCGTTTTCGCGCGCCGGGCCGAGCCGCCAACGACAACACGGCGCCGCTGTCACGGCGTCTGTTGCGTTTGTGCGGTTTGATGGCGCTGGCCGCCGCCTGCGCCGCGGCGCTGCGGCTGTTGGGGTGAAAACCCGCCGGTGTCAAACCGTGCTCGGAATTTGCTGGGTAATGCAGTGGATGCCGCCGCCGCCGCGCACGATGTCAATGGCGGGAACCGCCGTCACTTCTCGGTCGGGAAACGCCTTGCGCATGATCTTAAAGGCTTCGTCGTCCGCCGGATCGACGAACGCCGGCATCACCACGCCGCCGTTGGCGAGATAGAAATTTGTGTAAGATAGGGTAAGGCGCACGCCATTTTGGTCGCGGCGCTCCGGCTGGCGAATCGGGATGACCTCCAACTCGCGGCCCTGCGCGTCGCGGGCGTGCTTCAGCCGATCAAGATTATCCTGAAACGCCTTGAAATTGGCGTCGACCGGGTCGTCGGTCGCCGACATCAGTATCACGCCGGGCCGCACAAAAGCGGCGATTTCATCAATATGGCCATCGGTTTCATCGTCCTGATAGCCCTCGCCCAGCCAAATGATTTGCCGGACGCCAAGAAAGCGCTTCAACTCCGCTTCGATCTCCGCCCGCGACAGATTGGGATTGCGGTTTGGGTTCAACAGGCACTGTTCGGTGGTGATGAGCGTCCCTTCACCGTCGACATGGAAAGCGCCGCCCTCCATCACCAGCGGGGCCGCCAAACGCTCGACGCCCTGGCTGGCGAGGATTTTTTCCGCCACCGCCTGATCGGCGGCGCAATCGTCATAATTGCCGCCCCAGGCGTTGAAGCGCCAATGCACCCCGACGCGCCGGCCTTTACCATCCAGCACATAGGTCGGGCCGGAGTCGCGCAGCCATGAGTCGCTAATCGGCAGCGGCAGAATCGCCACGCCGGGGCCGCAGGCCAGCGAAGCGTCGGCGACATCCTCTGGCCGACACACCATCGTCACCGGCTCGAACGCTGAAATCGCTTGCGCCACGGCGGCGTAGGCGTCGCACGCCGCCTCCAGCCCGCCCTCTTCCGGCCATGTCTCTGTCCGGCAGGGCCACGCCATCAGGCAGCCCTCGTGCGGCGCCCACTCCGCCGGCATGAAAAGCCCGGCGGTCGTCGTCGTCATCATCTCTGCCCCTCGCCGTCATTTCGTTGCGGTGATGCGCGGCTAATTGGCGAAAGCCTAACCAGCGCGCTGCGGCTTTGCAACCATGGTCGCATCAGCCGCCCTGCGCCGCCATCTGCTCATCGCGCCGCCGCGCCGCATCCTGACGCGCCATCAGCATGGCGGCGGCGAAAACGCCGGCCGCCACCACCAGCACGAAAATGGTGGCGAGCGCGTTAATCTGCGGGCTCACCCCCAGCCGCACGCTGGAGAAGATCACCATCGGCAAGGTGGTGGAGCCCGGCCCCGACACAAAGCTGGCGATCACCAGATCGTCAAGCGACAGCGTGAAAGCCAGCAGCCAGCCCGACACCACCGCCGGGAAAATCAGCGGCAGGGTGATGATGAAAAACACCTTGAAAGGCCTTGCGCCCAGGTCCATCGCCGCTTCCTCGAGGCTTTCATCAAAACCGGCGAGCCGCGACTGCACCACCACCGCGACATAGGCCATGGCGAAAGTGGTATGGGCGATGGTGATGGTGGTGGCGCTGCGCCCATCCGGCCAACCCAACAGCCCTTCCAGCGCGACGAACAGCAGCAGCAGCGACAAGCCGGTGATGACGTCAGGCATCACCAGCGGGGCGGAAATCATGCCGCCCAACAAGGTGCGTCCACGAAAACGCCCAAAGCGCGTTAGGGCCAACCCGACCATCGATCCCAAAATCACCGCCATTGTCGCCGACGAGGCGGCGATTTGCAGCGACAGCAGCGCGCCGTTGACCAGTTGCTCGTTGTTGAGCAGCTCGGCGTACCATTTTGTCGAAAAACCGCCCCACACCGTCACCAGACGGCTTTCGTTAAAGGAATAGAGAATCAGCAAACCGATGGGCACGTACAAAAAGGCGTAGCCGAACACCAGCGCCCAGGACAAAAAGCCGAACCGTTTCATCGCCTTAGTCCTCCCGTTCCTGCTGTTTGCCTTGGGTGTACTGGAACACCATGATCGGCGCCACCAAGAACAAGAGCAAGGCCGTCGCCACCGCCGCCGCCACCGGCCAATCTCGGTTATTGAAAAACTCGGTCCACAGCACCTTGCCGATCATCAGCGTGTCCGGCCCGCCAAGCAGTTCAGGAATGACGAACTCGCCCACCGCCGGGATGAACACCAAGAGCGATCCGGCGATGATCCCCGGCATCGACAAGGGCAGCGTCACCCGCAAGAACGCCTGCCACGGCCGGCAGCCCAAATCCGCCGCCGCCTCCAGCAAGATTGGATCATGCTTTTCCAGATTGGCGTAAAGCGGCAGGATCATGAACGGCAGATAGGAATAGGTGATGCCGACATAAACCGCGAAATCGGTGTAAAGCAACTCGAAGCTGGGGTCGGCCAGCCCCAACGACGCCAACAGATTGCTCAGCAGCCCGTTGGCTTTCAAAATGCCGATCCAGGCGTAAACCCGGATCAAAAACGACGTCCAGAACGGCAGGATAATCAACATCAGCAGCGCGCCGCGGCGCGACGGCGGGGCCTTGGCGATAGCGTAGGCCATGGGATAACCCAAAGCCAAACACAGCAGCGTCGACACCGCCGCCATTTGCACCGACGACAAATAAGCGGACCAGTAAAGATCGTCCGACAGCAGCCGCAGGTAATTGGACAGGTTCAGCGTTATTTGCAGCCGCAATTCGCCGAGATCAGGGTCGGAAATCCACTGAAGCAGCCCGGCGTAGGGCGGCTGGGCGATCACCGCTTCGGAAAAACTGATCTTGAAAACGATGAGAAACGGAATCAAAAAAAACAGCAATAGCCAGAAATAAGGCGCCGCGATCACAAAGCCGCGGCCCCACAGACCCAGCCGCCGCAAGGTCGCAACAATAAAACGCCATATCCCCGCCAGCCCGTCGCCGACATTGGGCGGCGGCGTATCGCTCATCCGGTCGCCCAGCGAAAGGAAACCTTGTCTGCTCATAGCTCCCGCCCCTTTTCGCTTTGTCGGTTATTGGGTCAGCACGACTCCGGCGTACGGCCGCCAAGACAATTGCACCCGGTCCTCCCAGGTGATCGGCATGTCGACCCGGCGGGTGACGTTGGGCGCGGTGACGCGCACGGTCTTGCCGCTGTCCAGTTCGATGATGTAGATCGAAGCGTCGCCGAGATAGGCGATTTCCCGCACCGTGCCGGCGGTCAGGTTGCGGTCGTCGGCGACGCCGTCGTCGTCTTCCTTTCGCAGCATGATCTTTTCCGGCCGCACCGCCACCGCGACTTGCGAACCCACCGGGGTAGGCGTGCCGTGGTTGATGTAGAGATCGCAGCCTGCTTCTTCCGAGGCGATCAGCACATGATCGGGCTCGTCTTCGATCACCCGGCCTTCAAATAAATTAACATCGCCGATGAATTGCGCGGTGAAGCGGGTGTTGGGATATTCGTAAACTTCCGTCGGCGTGCCGACCTGTACGATATAACCCTGGTTCATCACCGCAATGCGGGTTGACATGGTCATGGCTTCTTCTTGGTCGTGAGTGACCACGACGAAGGTGACGCCAAGTTTTTCTTGAATATTCACCAGTTCGAACTGGGTTTTTTCCCGCAAACGCTTATCGAGCGCGCCCAAGGGTTCGTCTAGCAGCAGCAGCTTCGGCCGCTTCGCCAGCGCGCGGGCCAAGGCGACGCGCTGGCGCTGACCGCCGGAAAGCTGGTGGGGCCGGCGCTTGCCGAACTTCGACAACTGCACGAGGTCGAGCATCTCCGCCACGCGCTCGCGGATTTGATCGCGTCCCATCCGGTCCTGTTTCAGACCAAAGGCGATGTTCTCCTCCACCGACATGTGCGGAAACAGCGCGTAGGACTGAAACATCATGTTGACCGGGCGTTCATAGGGCGGAATGCCCGACATATCGACGCCGTCGATAAAGATCTTGCCTTCGCTTGGCTGTTCAAAACCCGCCAGCATGCGCAGCAGCGTGGTTTTGCCGGAGCCGGAGCCGCCAAGCAGCGAGAACAATTCGCCGCGGTATATCGACAGATTGACGTCGTCCACGGCCAGAAAATCGCCGAAACGCTTCGACACTTTTTCAATGCGGACGTAAGGGGTTTCCTTGGCGTCCTGCCACGGCTCCAGCCGCGACGGCTTGCGCACCGTTTGACTCATCGCACTTCGCCCTTCGCCTAAAAGCCGTTGGAATGCGCCCGCGCGAAAGCCTCCCGCCTTCTTCGGCGAAGGGGGAGGCTGACGCGGCGACGTGTCGGCTTACTTGCCGGTCTTGACCTTGGTCCACATCCGGGTGCGCATGCGGTCGACCTGCGGGTTAACCGCCGAGATGGTGAACAGCTTGGCTTGCTGCGCTTCGGTAGGGAACACCGCAGCATTGGTCCGCACTTTTTCCTTCACCATCGGCAGCGACGCCGGCACAGCGTTGGCGTAGCTGACGGTGTTGGAAATGCCGGCCATATTCTGCGGATCAAGCGCGAAATTGATGAAAGCGTAGGCGCCGTCCTTGTTGGGGGCGTCGGCCGGTATCGCCAGCGTGTCCCACCACGCCTGCGCGCCTTCTTTCGGGATGATGTAATCCACCACCACGCCGTTCTTGGCTTCTTCGGCGCGGGCCTTGGCCTGGATCACGTCGCCGTTGTAACCCACCACGACGCAAGCGTCGCCGCCGGCCAGCAGGTTGATGTTTTGCCCGGTGACGAATTGCTTGACGTAAGGACGGATCGACAACAGCAGCTTTTCCGCCGCGTCATGATCTTCCTTCTTCTTCGAATTCGGGTCGAGGCCGAGATAGTTCAGCACCGACGGAATGACGTCCACCGCCGAATCAAGAATGGTGATGCCGCAACCGGCGACCTTTTTGGCGTGTTCCGGCTTGAACACCAAGTCCCAAGAGTCCAGCGGCGCGTCGGGCGCCAGCGCCTTGATCTTGGCGGGAATCACGCCGATGCCGATGGTGCCGCCGAGATAAGGAACGGCGAACTTATTGCCGGGATCGGAGGTCTCAAGCTGTTTGAGCACCACCGGCGAGACGTTCTTGAAGTTGGGAATCTTCGACTTGTCCAGCGGCTCCAGCACCTTGGCCTGGATCAGCCGCGACAGGGCGGGTTCGGCGGTGGGGACGATGACGTCGTAGCCAGATTTGCCCACCAGAACCTTTTGCTCCAGCAACTCAAGGCTGTCGTAAAGATCGACGTTGGCGCCGAAGCCCGACGCCTTCTTAAAGTCGTCGATGGTGGTTTCGCCGAGGTAATCGTTCCAAATGTAGATGTTGACCGGCTTCTTGTCCTGAGCCGAAGCCGCGCCGGTCAGCGCCAAAGCCAAAGCCGTCGCCGCGACCGTCGTTTTCAATCCCTGCATGCCGACCCCCTGCGCACTATAAGGACGAACCTATTGACGACGCTTGGCGCCGCCGCTTGTCCTCATTTGTTGCGCCAAAGCGCGCCGCTGGCAACAAGGTACGCCCGCCCAACGAAAAAAATATGCTATTATCGGTACTTGACATGGGGGATTGGGGGATCGTCCAAGGGGCGCCGTCATGAAAATGCGATATAGAGCGGGGGATGCGCTGTTCCGGGAAGGCGATCCCGGCGACTTCGCCTGTCTGATACTGGAAGGTTCGTTCGAGGTGCGCCACGACGCTGGCGGCGATTCGGTGGTGCTGGGTGAACTCGGCCCCGGCGATCTCACCGGTGAAATGGGCGTGCTGGAGAATCTGCCGCGCAGCGCCACGGTGGCGGCGCGCACCGACGCTTGCGTTGAAGTCATCCCCGCCGAAGCCTTCGCCGACTGGATCGCCGCCCGCCCCGACGCGGCCTGGATCGCGCTCCAGATCGGCGACGCGCTCGAT
>CALGOL010000478.1 GCA_937960755.1 uncultured Azospirillum sp. | reverse complement strand
GCCGCGCAAGGCTTGCTGGACCATGTGGCGCGGCGGGACGCCGAGTTAGATTCGGTGCGCGCCCGCTTTGATCTGGCGGTGGACGCCATCGACGCCGCGATGTGGGATGAAAATCTGTCGGAAGGCAAGGTTTGGTGGTCGCCCGGCTATTATCGCCTGCTGGGCTACGGCGACGACGAAATTTCCCCGACGGTCGGGGCCTGGGAAATGCTGGTGCATCCCGACGACCGCGCGGCGGCGGCGGAGGCGGCGGAACGCTGCATGGCCGGTTTGACCGATCGTTACGCCGCCGTTTACCGCATGCGGCGCAAAGACGGCGCCTGGGTGTGGATTGAAGACCACGGCAGCGTGCAGCGCGACGCCGACGGTCTGCCGGTGCGTTTTGTCGGCATGATGCGCGACGTCAGCCGCCGCCGTCAGGCGGAGTTGCGCTTGCGGCAGGCCAAGGAGAAGGCCGAGGCGTCGGCCAAGATCGGCGAGGAGTTGGTGGGCGCTGCGGCGCGCCGGCTGCGCCCGGATTTGCGGCGGCTGACGGCCAAGCTGTCGCAGCTAGAATCCTGGGCCCTGACCGACGAGCAGCGCCGGTTGGTCGGCGAGGTGCGGCAAGATTGTCGCGACGTTTTGGAAACCCTGGCGACGCTGCGTCCGGCGACGGACGACGACGGCGAGGCCCAAAACTGAGCTGGAGACGCTAGGGATTCAGCCGATCAAGCCTCTTGCCGGGACAGATGCGCCAGGGTGGACAGCGGATCGCCCGGCTCGGCGCCAAAACAATCAACAAAATCGTCGCAGATTTCGCAGTGGGGCGATTTGCACAACAGCAGTCCTTCCCGTTCGCATAGGCTGCGATAGAAGAATTTTTTCCATTTCATGTCTTGGGCGTTGCGGGCTTTGAGCGCCGGGAAGTGCCGCAAGAACATGGCGTTGAGCTCGCCGCGGTCGGCGAAGCCCATGTCTTGCCATAGATGATTGGGCCCCATGGCGCGCCGGGCGATGATCGCCGCCAGCCATTCCGCCTCAATTTCCTGATGGCCGCGGTGCTCTAGAATGAAGGCGCGCAGGTCGGCCTCTTCGATTTCGCCCGATCCGGCGCCGCTTCCGAGCTTCGTCGGGTCGGCCAGCAGCGCCGCCGCTTGCGGGACATGGCGGCGGATCAGCGCGGTAATGTCGTCGGCGGGCAGGCCCAGTTCACGGGTCAGCGGCCGGTCGCCTGACGCGGCCAGCGCGACGATGCGGCCGAACAACAGCCGGTCCAAGGCGTGGTCGCCGGAGGTCTCGGCGAAAGACAGGGTCGAATCGGGCATGGGGGCGTTCCCTTTCGGCCTTTGTTCAAAGCGCAATTGATGGGGCCACGAATCGCCGTCGGCGCCAAGCATTTTTTGCAGATTTTTTTGCAGTGCGGTGAGACGCTGCGCTACGGCGATTTTCCGGCGGCTTCCCGTTGCGGGCGCAACCGCCCCGCTATTTCGGTTGACGAACCGGCGTCCGCCCGCCAATTGTCCCTACCCAAAGGGTCGGCCGCACGCGGTGCGGCGCGGCGGTTGAGCAGCGCGTGAGAGGTTTTCAGTGGCGGGCAGCAACGTCGTCATCGTCGAATCGCCGGCTAAGGCGAAGACGATCAACAAATATCTCGGCGACGACTACACCGTGATCGCCAGCTTCGGCCATGTGCGCGATCTGGCGTCACGGGACGGCTCGGTGCGCCCCGATGAAGATTTCGCCATGGAATGGGAGTTGGGCGACCGCTCCAAACGCCATGTCGATGAAATCGCCCGCGCGGTGCGCGGCGCGACTCGCGTCTATCTCGCCACTGACCCGGATCGTGAAGGGGAAGCCATCGCTTGGCATTTGACCGAGGTGATGCGGGATAAAAACCTGCTGAACCGCGTCGATGTCCAGCGCATCACCTTTCACGAAATCACCAAATCCGCCATTAAGGCCGCCATCGCCAGCCCGCGCGCCGTCAGCCGCGAACTGGTGGACGCCTATCTTGCGCGCCGGGCGCTGGATTATCTGGTGGGCTTCACCCTGTCGCCGGTGCTGTGGCGCAAGCTGCCGGGCTCCAAATCGGCGGGGCGCGTGCAGTCGGTGGCCTTGCGGCTGATTTGCGAGCGCGAAGCTGAGATCGAGGTGTTCCGCGCCCAGGAATACTGGACGGTGACCACGGCGCTGCAAACGCCGGCCGGCGCGCCGTTCACCGCCAGCCTGACCCATCTCGACGGCAAGAAGCTCGACAAGTTCGGCCTGCCCAATGAAGCAGCCGCTAAGGCCGCCGTCGCCGCCATCGACGCGCGCAGCTTCTCGGTCGCCTCGGTGGAGCGCAAGCAAACGCGGCGCAACCCCTATCCGCCCTTCACCACCTCCACCTTGCAGCAGGAAGCCTCGCGCAAGCTGGGCTTCGGCGCGACGCAGACCATGCGTACGGCGCAAAAGCTTTACGAGGGCGTCGATATCGGCGGCGAGACGGTGGGTCTTATCACGTACATGCGTACGGACGGCGTGACCTTGTCGGGGGAAGCCATCGCCCAAGCCCGCCACGTCATCGAAAACAGCTTCGGCGACGCCTATCTGCCGAAAAGCCCGCGGGTGTTCAAAACCGCCGCCAAGAACGCCCAGGAGGCGCACGAGGCGATTCGCCCGACCGATTTGTCGCGCAAGCCCAACAGTCTGGCGGCTTATCTCGATAAGAACGAACTGCGGCTCTATGAGTTGATCTGGAAGCGCACGCTGGCTTGCCAGATGGAAAGCGCGGTGCTGGATCAGGTGGCGGTGGACGTCGCTTCCCCCGACCGCCAAGTGATTATGCGCGCCAACGGCTCCATCGTCGTCTTCGACGGCTTCATGCGCGTCTATCAGGAAGACCGCGACGACC
The DNA here is from genome assembly GCA_937960755.1 of uncultured Azospirillum sp. Lineage (GTDB taxonomy): Bacteria > Pseudomonadota > Alphaproteobacteria > Azospirillales > Azospirillaceae > Azospirillum. The sequence goes on along the minus strand of CALGOL010000478.1, from coordinate 1,802 downwards.
AGAACGGCGAGGACGACCAAGAGCGCCGCCTGCCGGCGATGAATGAGGGCGACGCGCTGAAGCGCGGCGAGATCACGCCGGAGCAGCATTTCACCCAGCCGCCGCCGCGCTATTCCGAAGCCAGCCTTGTTAAAAAGATGGAGGAGCTGGGCATCGGCCGGCCGTCGACTTACGCCTCCATCTTGCAAGTGTTGCAGGAGCGCGAATACGTGCGGCTCGACAAGCGGCGCTTCATCCCGGAAGACCGCGGCCGGCTGGTGACGGTGTTCTTGAAGAACTTCTTCGCCCGCTACGTCGAGTATAACTTCACCGCCGATCTGGAAAACCAGCTCGACGACATTTCCGACGGCCGTATCGACTGGAAGACGGTGCTGCGGGAGTTCTGGCGGGCGTTCCACGCCGCAGTGGACGGCACCAAGGAACTCACCATCACCGAAGTGCTGGACGCGCTGAACGAAGAATTGGGGCCGTACCTGTTCCCCGCCGACCCGGAAAAGCCTGGCGTCGATCCGCGGGTCTGCCCGGTGTGCGCCGCCGGCCGGCTGGGCATACGGCTGGGGCGCAACGGCGCCTTTATCGGCTGCTCCAATTATCCGGGTTGCCGCTACACCAGACCGATGGGTCCGGCCAATGACGACGGCCAACCGGCGCAGGAAGGCCCGAAGCTCCTCGGCGACGACCCGGAGTCTGGTTTGCCGGTCACGGTGCGGCAAGGGCCGTACGGCGCGTACATCCAGCTTGGCCCGCCGCCGGCTCCCCCTCCCGCTCTTCCGGCGCCGTCCGAACCCGCCGCCACGGTGGGGGAAGAGGAGGCCGTAGCCGGCAAAAAGCCGAAGCGGACCAAGAAAAAGGTCGACGAGGCGCCCAAGCCTAAGCGGGTGTCGCTGCCCAAGGGCATGGCCGCCGCGGATGTCGATCTTGACATCGCTTGCCGGCTGCTGGCCTTGCCGCGCGTGGTGGGCAATCACCCGGAGAGCGGCGAGGAAATTCAGGCCGGCATCGGCCGCTTTGGGCCGTACCTCAAGCACGGCTCGGCCTATAAGTCGCTGGGACCGGATGACGATGTGCTGACCATCGGCATGAACCGCGCCGTGGCGCTGCTGGCCGAAGCCGGCAAGGGCGGACGGGCGGCGACGCCGGGCCGCAATCTCGGCGACCACCCCAAGACCGGCAAGCCGATCACCACCGGATCGGGGCGTTTCGGCCCGTACGTCAAACACGGCTCGGTGTACGCCTCCATACCCAAGGGGAACGACCCGGAAGCCGCGACGCTGGAGCAGGCGCTGGAATGGCTGGACGCCAAGGCGGTGCGCGACGCCGGCAAGAAAGCGGCCAAGGGCGGCGACGGCGACGCTGCGACGACGGCAGAGGAAGCCAAGCCGGCCGCTAAGGCCAAAGCCCCGGCGAAAGCGAAGACCGCCACGACCAAGGCTCCCGCCAAGCCGAAAGCCGCGGCGAAGCCCAAGGCGGCGGCTAACGACGGCGACGCCGCGCCGGCCAAACGCCCGGCGGCGCGTAAAAAAGCCGCGGGGTGAGTTAGCCGCCGCCGTTTGGCGGTTTCGTCACCCCGGCGCAGGCCGGGGTCCAGGCGGCTCGGCGGCGCTGTCGAACGGCTCTGGATTCCGGCTTTCGCCGGAATGACGATGGCGAACGGCGAGCGTTGGCTTGTGGGACGTTATTCGATCACAGGATCACGGCATGACATTGCAGGGCGCCGAACCGGCGACGCCGGAACTGGCCGGATTGTTGGATTTTTAGATCGGAAGAGCGTCGTGTAGGGAAAGAGTGTAGATCTCGGTGGT
>CALGOL010000477.1 GCA_937960755.1 uncultured Azospirillum sp. | reverse complement strand
CTCATCCTTGAAGACACCGCCGGCGTGAATGCCGTGGGTTTGCGTGCGCATGACGAGGCCGCCGCAACGGCGGCGACGGCGCCCGCAAGCGTCGCCATCTCTACGACCTGCTGTTTGATGAAATCGATCAGGTGCCGGAGCTGGAGGCGACGCAACGCGAGCGCCTGAAGCGCAACATCCGCGCGCATCTGGCGTTGCGCGCCCGCGATCAGACGCCGCTTCCGACCATCCCCCGACCGCCGCCGGACGATGCGGCGCTGGCGGTTGAGGACGAGGGCGGCTATCACCCCGCCGACGCCCACGCCGCGCCCCATGAGGGGGGCGTCGCGCTGGAGACCGAGGAAGGCGATCACGATCATTTGATCGGCGTGGCGGCGCCCCAGTCGCCGGAACTGCAGCCCGAAGAGCTGGCGCAGAACGCCATTTTGGCGCGGCAGTTGCGGGAATGCTTGGGGCGCAATTCCGAAGCCGCCCGCAAGGTGGCGATTTATTTAAAACTGCTGCTGAGCATCGACGGCGCGCTGTCGCCCCATGTGGTGATTGATATTTGAGCTTTGATATCAATCAACGCCTTTTTCAACTTGAAACTTTTCTTTTAACGCCGAAACGCTGGCGGCGTTTGTTTTTAGCCATTCATTGAATTGCGCAATGACTTGAGGATGTTTGATCGATGACAGGTGATAGTGGGACCGGGTGTGCGGCAAGCCTGGATCAAACACCAGCGCCCCCGCCTGCTTCAGATTGCTTTCCAGCACGTTGGCGGTGACCGCCACATTGCCGTAGGCGCCATCGACACGGCCGGCCAGCGCCGTTTCCAGCATGGCGGTGAAGCTGTTGTTTTCTTGCAGTTTCACCGTGCCGCTCTTGACCTGCTCCAGCCAATCCCACGGGGTGAAGCCGCGCACGGCGCCCAGCACTTTAATGCTGTCAGCGCCCTTGCCGACCCGGTCCGGCAGGACGTTGACGCCGTCAATATACTTAACGACGGGCTCGCTATAGACCACCGTCGCCTTGCTCTTTAAATCCGCCGACCACTTGGCGTTGTCAGGATATTTGAAATCGAGGTCCAGGCTGACGAATTCGGCGAATAGCCGGGCGACAGGCAGCGCGCGGTATTCGAGCTTATAGCCTTTGTCTTTGGCGAACGAGTCGAGGAGCGCGCGGGCGAAGCCGCCATATTCACCGTCTTTATAGGTGTATTGCGGCAGGTATTCGATGTTCTCCACCCCGACGACGTAGGTTTGCGCGTTCGCTGGCTGCGCCGCGAGGCCAAAGCCGGCCGCTACGGCGGCGAGCGCTACGGCGCTGAACGTTGAACGTGACATGTCCCGCCTCCCTGGATTGCTTTCGGGGGCTAAGATATCCAGTGGTTGCGATGAATTTCTGACGGCTTGGGGACGGTGGCGTGACGTTCGTCAGCGAGGGGCTAGCAGCGGCGTAAAGCCGTGTTATTGTTTTCGGAAAGTCGAAACGAAAGCCTCTGTCTCATGCCCGCCTACGATCTCAGCAACGTCGAAGTCGCCGTCATCGATACGCAGTCCAACACCTTGCGTTTGCTACGCGACGTGTTGTCCCGGTTGGGGGTGAAAAAGATCGAACTGTATGACAGCATCCCCCACGCCGCCCAATTGCTGACCGGCGGCGCGCCCGACGTCGTGCTGGTGGACTGCGACGGCCCGCATGAGGCGGAGGCTTTTCGCTATATCCGCACTTTTCGCAACGAGCCGGAAACGCCGAATCCTTACGCCGTCATCATCGTCACGACGTGGCAGGCGACGCCGGGGCAGTTGATGCGCACCACCAACTGCGGCGCCGACGACCTTATCAGCAAGCCGCTATCGCCAAAGCAATTGCAGGAACGCCTGCATCTGCTGATCGAAGCGCGCAAGAAATTTGTCGTCACCGCTGATTACACTGGACCCGACCGCCGCAAATCGCCGCGAGAGGGCGTGCAAATGCCGCTGATCGACGTGCCGAACACCTTGCGTCTCAAGGCGCTCGGCCGCTGGCCGGTCGGCAATTACAAGCAGATGATGGACGAATCGGCCCGGCAGGTGAATTTGCAGAAGCGCCTGCGCGGCGCCATTCAGGTGTCTTTTCTGATTGAATACGCCGTTCCGGGGCTGACGGCGCGGCCGGCGCAGAAAACCGCGATTGAGCACGTCTCCCGCGTGCCGGGCATTGTCGAGGACATGCAGCGCCGGCTCAGCGGTTCGCCCAGCCCGTCGTCGGCCGAAACGCTCTGCCGCGCCTTGAAGGCGATCAGCGAGAAGCTTTGTTCGACCGCAGAACAGGGGCGGCTCGATTCGGGCGAAGTGGCGCAGGCGCAAAAGCTGGCCGACGAGTTAATGCACTGCGTGGCGCCTGAGCGGCCGTTGGAGGATATGCGGCGCGAAGTGGCGAGCGCCGTCGCCGGTTATCGCTCGCGGTTGGAGCAACTGACACTGGCGAAACAAGGCGGCGGCCAGACGGCGCCCGGGCCGGACAGAGACGGAAAAGCCCCCGCAGGTTGACCCTGCCGGGGCTTTCCATCACCTTCCCTTAATCAGACGTCGATCATCAGACGCCGACCTGCGCCAGAATGGCCAGCAGCAGGATCGCCACGATATTGGTGATCTTAATCATCGGGTTGACCGCCGGGCCGGCGGTGTCCTTGTACGGATCGCCGACGGTGTCGCCGGTGACGGCGGCCTTATGGGCGTCGGAGCCCTTGCCGCCGTGGTTGCCTTCTTCGATGTACTTCTTGGCGTTGTCCCAAGCGCCGCCGCCCGAGGTCATCGAGATGGCGACGAACACGCCGGTGACGATGGTGCCGAGCAGCATCGCGCCAACCGACGAGAAAGCGGCTTCCTTGCCAGCGATCATGGCGATGACGATGTAGAGCACGATGGGGGCGAACACCGGCAGCATCGACGGAATAATCATTTCCTTGATCGCCGCCTTGGTCAGCATGTCCACCGCGCGACCGTAGTCGGGCTTGGCGGTGCCTTCCATGATGCCGGGGATTTCGCGGAACTGACGGCGGACTTCCACCACCACCGAGCCGGCGGCGCGGCCCACCGCGGTCATGCCCATGGCGCCGAACAGATAGGGCAGCAAGCCGCCGATCAACAGGCCGACCACCACGTACGGGTCTTGCAGTTCAAACTTAACATCCAGGGTCGGGAAGTAGTGCTTCAAGTCCTGGATGTAAGCGGCGAACAACACCAGCGCGGCCAGACCGGCCGAACCGATGGCGTAGCCCTTGGTCACCGCCTTGGTGGTGTTGCCCACCGCGTCCAGCGCGTCGGTGGTGACGCGGATGTCTTTCGACATTTCCGACATTTCGGCGATGCCGCCGGCGTTGTCGGTCACCGGGCCGTAAGCGTCGAGCGCGACCACCATGCCCGCCAACGCCAGCATGGTGGTGGCGGCGATGCCGATGCCGAACACGCCGGCTTGCAGATAGGCGATGATGATGCCGGCGCAGATGACCACCACCGGCAGCGCGGTGGCTTCCATCGACACCGCCAAGCCTTGGATGACGTTGGTGCCGTGGCCGGTTTCGGAGGCCTTGGCGACCGACCGCACCGGGCTGAATTCCGTGGAGGTGTAGTACTCGGTGATCCACACCAGCAGACCGGTGACCGCCAAGCCGACCAGCGCGCAGACGATCAGGTTGGCGCCCGACACGCCGCCTTCAAAGCCCAGCATCGGCATTTTCTTGCCGAAACCGAACATGACGGAAGTGACCAGCAGGATCAAAACGAAGGACAGCACCGCCGAGGCGATCAGCCCCTTATACAGCGCCCACATGATGTTGTTGGAGGAATCGAGCTTGACGAAGAAGGTGCCGGCGACCGAGGCGATGATGCAGACGCCGCAGATCACCAGCGGATACATCAGCAGCTTCGGCACGTTCACGGCGGAAACGTCGGCCGGGATGCCGCCGCCCATGAAGAAAATGGCCGCCAGCAGCATGGTGGCGACGATGGTGACGGCGTAGGTTTCGAACAAGTCGGCCGCCATGCCGGCGCAGTCGCCGACGTTGTCGCCGACGTTGTCGGCGATCACCGCCGGGTTGCGGGGGTCGTCTTCCGGGATGCCGGCTTCCACCTTGCCCACCAGATCGGCGCCGACGTCAGCGCCCTTGGTGAAGATGCCGCCGCCCAGACGGGCGAAGATCGAAATCAGCGAGGCGCCGAACGACAGGGCGACCAAGGCTTCAAGCACGTGACGCACCTGGGCCGGGTCGTTGACGTTGTAGATCAGCGTCAAGACGGCGTAGTAGCCGGCGACGCCCAGCAGGCCCAGGCCGACCACCAGCATGCCGGTGATGGCGCCCGACTTGAACGCGATGTCCAGCGCTTGGCTCAGGCCCTTGGTGGCGGCTTGCGCGGTGCGGACGTTGGCGCGAACCGAGACGTTCATGCCGACATAGCCGGCGACGCCGGACAGCACGGCGCCGATCAGGAAGCCGATCGCCGGGGCGAGCCCGAGGAACGCGCCCAACACGATCAGCACGACGACGCCGACCAGTCCGATAGTCTTGTATTGGCGATCCAGATAGGCTTTGGCGCCTTCCTGAATGGCGCCGGCGATTTGCTGCATGCGTTCCGACCCGGCGTCGGCCGCCAGCACTTGGCGTCCGGCGTAATAGCCGTAGGCCAGCGCAAGCAACCCGCAGGCGATAACGACGACAAAAGCGAAAGTCATCGGTTCCCCCAATTGATTGTTGTAACCCGACCGGCCGTCGCCTGCGCGCCCCTGGAACCATGCTTGTCGCGGCGAGACGGTGGTTTAGTCGGTCAAGAGGATGCCCAAGCCGTCGTCGCAATGCAACAGTTCAAGGGCGGTAATTCGCGCGGCGAATTCACCCTGACGGACCGCGGGGTTTACGCTTGTCAAATCAATTGTCTGCGTTAACAAACAATGGCTTGCTGCAATGCAATAGAGGATGCCGGCGTATTCTTAACCTTAATTACGGCGCAAGCGGCCAGCATCCCTTCGCTATCGCAGCAAACTATCAGAAATAAATGCTTCAAAGATTACGCTGCGTTACCACTTGAACCAGAACATCCCGTACTGTTTCCTCACCCAGCACTTTTACCGCCGACGCCCGCATGACTTTTTTCGCCGCCGCCAGGTCAACCAGCGCGCCGCGCATAATCGACTTGCGGTCGACGGCGTCGTAGAGGTCGCGAATGAACTGATCGCGCAGGCGGGGCATCAACTGCGCGCCGCGCGGCTGCTCGGTAGCCAAGACCTCAATGGAGACGACGAACGTGACGAATTGTTCGACTCGACCATCGCCGATCATCGGCACCACCACCGGCGTCATGCGAATGAAAGACGTCGGCGGGGGCGGCGGGGGCGGCGGGGGCGGCCCGTCCTCCTGCGGGCCAAAGTACTGATTATACAGTATCCAGCCGCCGTAGCCGGCGCCCCCCAGCAGCGCCAGACCAATGACGAGGACGATGATCGCCTTGACCATGAAATTCAGCTCTCGCGATGTTGTTCAGCCGAATGCTATCGTCAATTGGCGCCGCCGCGGGGGAAAAAAGACCGAATCGACGCCTAAAAGCAAAACGCCGGCCCTAAATTGGACCGGCGTTCGCAACGCAATGATTTTATGGCGATCTCAGAACGGGATTTCGTCGTCAAGATCGTCGTGACGCGGTTGCTGCCGGCCTCCGCCGCCTTGACCGCCGCCCGACTGGCCCCCGCCGCCGTATCCGCCGCCGCTGCGGCCACCGCCGCCTTCGGTTTTCGGACGG
>CALGOL010000476.1 GCA_937960755.1 uncultured Azospirillum sp. | reverse complement strand
GCGGTTCCGCCGGTGGCGGGCCTGGCCGCCGTCGCCGACCGCGCGGCCTTGCTGAAGCAGCAAGCCGAATCGGGGCAGCGGGTGCGCATCGACACGCCGTCGCTGCACGGCTCGATCAATCTGGTCGGCGGTCGGCTTGACGACTTGACCCTGGCGCTCTATCGCGAAACCACCGACCCGAAGAGCCCGGAAATCGTGCTGTTCGCCCCGGCCAACACGGCCCAGGGCTACTACGCCGATTTCGGCTGGGTGGCGGAAAGCGGCGGCGTCAAGGTTCCGGGGCCCGACGCCCGCTGGACCGCGCCGCAGGGCGCGACCCTGAAGCCCGACCAGCCGGTGACGCTGACCTGGGACAACGGCGCCGGTCTGGTGTTCGAGCGCACGTTCGCGGTGGACAAGGATTACATGTTCACCGTCACCCAGCGGGCGCGCAACGCTTCCGGCGAAACTGTGCGGCTGATCCCTTACGGCCTGACGGCGCGTCACGGCACGCCGCACACCGCCGGTTATTACATTTTGCACGAAGGCCCGCTCGGCGTTTTCGACGGCAAGCTGGATGAACAAAAATACGCCGACCTGAAGTCGAAGGGGACCGTTTCCCGCCAGTCCACCGGCGGCTGGATCGGCATCACCGACAAGTATTGGTTGGCCGCGCTGCTGCCCGACCAGAATCAGCCCTTCACCGGCCGTTTCGTCCATTCCACCCGCGGGCTTGAAGACCGTTATCAGGTGGACGTGATGGGGGCGGCGGCGGAAGTCGCGCCGCAGGCGGCGACCGAACAGACCATCCGGCTGTTCGCCGGGGCCAAGCAAGTGCGCCTGCTCGACGCCTATTCCGACGCGCTGGGCGTCAAGAACTTCGACCTCGCCATCGACTTCGGCTGGTTCTACTTCCTGACCAAGCCGTTCTTCTACGCGCTGGATTTCATCGCCGCGGCGGTGGGCAATTTCGGCGTCGCCATCCTTCTCTTCACCGTCGTCGTCAAGGCGGTGTTCTTCCCGCTGGCCAACAAGTCCTACGTGTCGATGAGCCAGATGAAGAAGCTGGGGCCGCAGATCCAGGTGATCCGCGAGCGCTTCGCCGACGACAAGATGCGCCAAAACCAAGAGCTGATGGCGCTCTACAAGCGGGAAAAGGTCAATCCGGTTTCGGGCTGCCTGCCGATCCTGATCCAAATTCCGGTGTTCTTCGCGCTGTACAAGGTGCTGTTCGTCACCATTGAAATGCGTCACGCGCCGTTCTTCGGCTGGATCCACGATCTGTCGGCCCCCGATCCCACCACCATCTTCAACCTGTTCGGCCTGATCCCGTGGAGCCCGCCGGCCTTCTTGATGCTGGGCGTGTGGCCGATCATCATGGGCGTCACCATGTGGGCGCAGATGAAGCTCAACCCGACGCCGCCGGACCCGATCCAGCAGAAGATCTTCGGCTTCATGCCGTTCGTCTTCACCTTCATGCTGGCCAGCTTCCCGGCCGGTCTGGTGATCTACTGGGCGTGGAACAACCTGCTGTCGATCATTCAGCAATACGTCATCATGCGTAAACAAGGGGTGGCGATCACGTGAGCGGCCCCACCGCCAAGACTCAATCGGTAAAGCCCCGGCCGGCGAAATCCCGGCCGGCCGAGCCCAAGGCGGCGGATCTCGCCGCGCCGCGGCTGACCGGCGGGCTGGAGAACAGCGAAATCGAGGCGGGCCGGCTGCTGTTCGCCGGTCCGTGCGATTTCGTCTGGGGGGCCGACGCGCTGTCGCAATTGCCGGAGGCGACGCTGCCGGAAATCGCGCTGGCCGGACGGTCCAACGTCGGCAAGTCCAGTCTGGTCAACGCCCTGACCGGCCGCAAGACGCTGGCGCGCACGTCCAACACGCCAGGGCGCACCCAGCAGCTCAACTTCTTCAATCTCGCCGACCGGCTGATGCTGGTGGACATGCCGGGCTACGGCTACGCCAAGGAATCGAAAGAAAAGATCGCAGCGTGGAACGACATGGTGCGGCGCTTCCTGCGCGGCCGCGTCACTTTGCGCCGCGCGTTGGTGCTGGTGGATTCCCGTCATGGGCTGAAGCCCAACGACGTCGAGATCATGGACATGCTCGACGAGGCAGCGGTGGCTTATCAGGTGGTGCTGACCAAGGCCGACAAGATCAAGCCGCCGGCCCTCGCCCGCGTGCTGGAGGAAACCGCCAAGGCGCTGCGCAAGCATCCCGCGGCGCACCCGGAAGTTCACGCCACCAGTTCGGAAAGCGGCGGCGGGGTCGCGGAGCTGCGCGCCAGCCTGGCGTCGCTGGCGATGTCGGCGGCGGGGTGAATTCCCGCTTGTCCCGTGCTACCCTGATCGTCGAACAATCATAAGGCGAAAGGCGGGCGGAAACATGGAGCGGGTGACGGTCTCCCTCGACGACGATCTGTTGGCGCAGTTCGACGAGTTCATCAAGCGCAAGGGCTATTCCAATCGCTCGGAAGCGGTGCGCGACGTGCTGCGCGACCGCTTGCAGGCCGACCGGCTGACCGCCAACACGGCGCCCTACTGCGTCGGCAGCCTGTTCTATGTCTACAACCACCATGAGCGGGAGTTGTCGCGGCGAATCACCCAGATTCACCACGACCATCACGACCTGATCCGCTCCACCATGCATGTCCATCTCGATCACGAGAATTGCCTGGAGGTGTCGTTGTTGGAAGGTCCGACCGCGGCGGTGTCGGCGCTGGCCGACGCGATTTCATCGGAAACCGGCGTTCGTCACGGCAAGCTGAACCTGCTTCCGGTTGAGCATGACGCCGGCCACACCCATCATCATGATGGTCACGGCCATCATCACCATCATGTCGGGCCGAGAACGTGATTAGCGGCGGCGGCCGATAAGTTCGCCCGCCGTCGCCGGATCTTCCTCGACATGATGGAACCACGCGCCGTCGCGGCAGCCCGCCGCGATCATCCGCACCGACGACGGCCGGCGGCCGTACGCGAACGGCGGCGGATCGAACGCCCCGGCGCGGTCCAGCC
>CALGOL010000475.1 GCA_937960755.1 uncultured Azospirillum sp. | reverse complement strand
ATCGCTTCGGCGCGGCGGCGATGACCGCGGCTGGTCTGATCGTGGCGCTGACCGGCGCTTTGGGCTTGGCGGCGTCGCCGCTGCTCCCCGGCGTTTTGTCGCCGCTGCTCCCAGGCGTTTTGTCGCCGCTGCTCCCAGGCGTTTTCAGCTATTTGGGCGCGCTGGCGGTGCTGACCGGCGGCTATTCGCTGTTTCAGACCGCCAACAACGCGGCCGTCATGCGCGACGTCGCCGCCGAGCGGCGCGGCGTGGTCGCCGGCTTGCTCAACCTGTCGCGGAATTTGGGATTGATAATCGGCGCTTCGGCGATGGCGGCCTTGTACGCCGGCTTCGGCATGTCGGCCGTCTTCCTGGTCGCCGCCGGGCTGATCGCTTTGGCGCTGGGGACGGTGCTGGCGGGCGGGCGGCGCACTCCTTGCATTTTGGAAGTGGCTACTACAGTAAACCAAGGGCTTTCAGGATCAACATAATCTGCGCCTGGATTTGGAGCCCACCGTTGACACAGGCAGCTAGAACGCTTAACTTTCTTTCACGGTCTGCTATTTGCCCGAAGGTTTCCTCAGGCAACTCCCCTACCACCCTCATCTAATTTGGGTGGTGATGGTCCAGTGACCTGCCCCGGCCTCTTAAGGGTCGGGGCGGAGGGGTTTTTATGAATTACTGCTCTGTTTCTTGCGAAGCTCCCTAATTTCTGTTCGCCGATCTTTTAACTCATCCCTATTTTTATCTTTAAATTTCTCAACATCACTTCGCCGAATATTTGCAATTTTGTTAAGCGCAATTATAGCAAAGGGGTAATTCAAAACAATTTGCTCACCGTGCCAGTCCTCCGCCCCTTTTCCACGCAAAGTATCCCGAATTTTTTCCGTTATAACCGTGTTTAGCAAACGAAAAAGCTCAGGCTCGTCTCTTTCGATAGCAAGCTTCGAATAATAATCAACCAAGCGCATTGCCTGCCGGCATCCAGACTCCTTGCGATCCCACTCCGAAATCAGACCAATGCCGTGAGTGAAAGACTGATAAAACAACGCACGAGCGTTCTCGCTTTCCTGTTTAAGGAAGAATGCACGTTGCTGCTGATGCTGTTTATATGAAGCAAAAACAACAACTATTAATGAAAATGCACCAAAAATTGGCCCAAAATGCCCCCCAAAATAATCACCCTGTTGACCAGATTGCTCCAGTGTTTTCTGCCCGAACCACGCATCTACCGCTGCAATAACAATTATAACACACAGAAAAATGACTAGCATACCTCCAGCTAATAGCCAGCGGTATAAGTAGCCATTTTCCTGTTTGGATTCTTCTTTCGACAATCCCTTACATCCCCGCCCGCTTGGCTGACAGACCGGCGGGGGAAAGCAGCACTTCGCGCTTGCCCTGGTGGTTGGCTTGGGTCACCACCTTTTCCTGCTCCATCCGCTCCACCAGCCGGGCGGCGCGGTTGTAGCCGATCTGCAATTGGCGCTGGATGAAGGAGACGGAAACCTTGCCTTCCTTCACCACCAGATTGACCGCCTGCAAATAGAGGTCGTCGCCGCCCCCGCCGCCGCCGCCAGCCGCCGAATCGTCGTCCTCCTCCGTCGCCAGCTCGTCTTCGTCTTCAGTGATGGCGGTGACGTAGTTGGGTTCGCCCTGCGCTTTGACGTGGCGGACGATCTCCTCGACCTCGGCGTCGGAGACGAACGGCCCATGCACGCGGGTGATGCGGCCGCCGCCGGCCATGTGCAGCATGTCGCCTTGGCCGAGCAATTGCTCCGCCCCGGCTTCGCCCAGAATAGTGCGGCTGTCGATCTTCGAGGTGACCTGGAAGCTGATGCGGGTGGGGAAGTTGGCCTTGATGGTGCCGGTGATGACGTCCACCGACGGCCGCTGCGTCGCCATAATCAAGTGAATGCCGGCGGCGCGCGCCATTTGCGCCAGACGCTGGATCGCCGCTTCAATCTCCTTGCCCGCCACCAGCATCAAATCGGCCATCTCGTCAACGATGACGACGATGAACGGCAGCGGCGTCGGTTCGGACGAGGCGAGGTCGATGTAATCTTCATCCATGCCGGGCGGCGGGGCGCGGCGCGGCAGTTTTTCGCCGTTGGCGACCATTTCCGCCATGCGGGCGTTGTAGCCGTCGATGTTGCGCACCCCAAGCTTCGACATCGCCTCGTAACGGCTTTCCATCTCCCGCACCGCCCAGCGCAGGGCGATCACCGCTTTCTTGGGGTCGGTGACGACCGGGGTCAGCAGGTGCGGAATGCCGTCATAAACCGACAACTCCAGCATCTTGGGATCGACCATGATGAAGCGGCAGCGGTCGGGCGGCAGCTTATAGAGCAGCGACAAGATCATGGTGTTGATCGCCACCGACTTGCCCGAACCCGTCGTGCCGGCCACCAGCAAATGCGGCATGCGGGCGAGATCGGCCACCACCGCTTCGCCGGAGATGTCCTTGCCCAGCGCGATGGCGAGGGAGGCTTTCGTGTCGGCGAAGGCCGGATCGTCGAAAATCTCCCGCAAATACACCATTTCGCGCACGGCGTTGGGCAGCTCGACGCCGATCACCGAACGGCCCGGCACAATGGCGATGCGGGCGGTGATAGCGCTCATCGAACGGGCGATGTCGTCGGTGAGGTTAATCACCGTCGCCGATTTGGTGCCGGGGGCGGGTTCGAACTCATAGAGCGTCACCACCGGGCCGGGGCGCACCTCCATGATTTCGCCGCGGACGCGGAAGTTCCGCAGCACGGTTTCCAGCGTGCGGGCGTTGTGCGCCAGCACGTTTTCATCATGCTGCATCGGCGGGCGCGGCGGCGGATTCTGCAACAGCCGAACCGGCGGCAGGGCGTAGCCTTCCGTCGCCGCTTCTTCTTCCGGCGCAGGGATTGCCGGAACAGAAGTCGCCAACGGCGCCACCGGAGCCGGAGCCGGAGCCGGAGGCGCCGTTGGCGAGATCGGAAGAGCACACGTCTGAACTCCAGTCACC
>CALGOL010000474.1 GCA_937960755.1 uncultured Azospirillum sp. | reverse complement strand
ATCCCTGTGCTTCCAACCCTGGATTCAAAAGGTCGTTTCATAGGCGAACCGGTATTATAGGCAACAACCAAATTAATTGTCGAAGTAACCATAGGTAGTTGATAAAAAATGACTATCACCAAGTATAAGAATTAATATCAATTTAATAAAGGAAAATACTGTAAGTATATTTTGTAATGAAAAGTAATAATCAATCGCATCGCATTAATATAGTAAGTACGTCAGATAAAATCGCAAAACGCCAATTTTCATTATAGAAAATGACTACGTAAGGGCTTATTTTTATATTTATACTATAGTTTGATAATAGAGCTAAGTTTTTTTTACAAAAAATTCAGTCGGGAGAACATAAAATTGTATTCATTAACATGCGCACCGCGCGATCCGGCGACGCCGCGTATAAAATGAGATTTTGCGGCGCTTTGGCGAGGCTTATGCAAGCCAAGCGTTAATGGGTGACGGCTGAACGCGGTTGTCCGCTATCCAATGGCGCTAGCCGCAGCGTAAGCAACGTAATATAATGTTAACGATGAAATTTATTATTCCAGCGCATATACTGGATTCGATTTCTTCAACTGCGACAAATTGTCCAGGCCCGCGTTTCAACCGCAGGACCCGAACCCCGCCATCTCAGAAATCAGCGAAATCTGACGCGGCAGGCAATCGGCCAGCGCGTAGCGCGTCTCAACAGTGCGCCGCGCCGCCAGACGCAAAGGCGCAAAATCATCCGGCGCGCGCAAGATTTCCGCGACCTTGCCGGCGAGGCGTTGATGGGAAAAGAAATCCGTCAACAGGCCGTTGACGCCGTCTTCGATCACTTCGCGCACCGGCGCGGTGTCGGAGCCGACGATCAGACAGCCCATCGCCATCGCCTCCAGCATCGACCACGACAACACGAAGGGATAGGTCAGATAGACATGAACCGAAGAGACCAGCAGCGCCGCACGATACTGGTCGTAGGGCAAGCGCCCCATGAAATGAACGCGGTCTGATTTCAGGCCGGTTTCCGCCAGCATCGCCTCCCGCCAATTGGCGGCGTTGCGCGGCTTGCCGCCGTAGCTGGTTTCATCGCCGCCGATAATCAACACCTGCGCCGCGGGGGCCGCGTCTAATATTAGCGGCAGCGCGCGCATAAAGGTGGGAAAGCCGCGATAAGGCTCCAGATTGCGAGCGACATAGGTGACCACCTTGTCTTTACGGGTCAGCTTCCGACCATCGGCGAAGATGAAGACCGCCGCCGGGTCAGGTTGCAACGCCGCGGTGTCGACGCCGTCGTGAATAACCGCGATCTTGTCTTGAAAAACCGCCGGGTGGGTTTCCCGCTGCCAGAATGTCGGCGCAACGCCGCGATCGCAAATCAACGCGGCGTGCAGCAACGCGGTGGAGCGGACCCGCAGCGCCAACCGGGCGTCCAGCGTCGGCGGAAACGCCGGATCAAAGTTAAAATCACGCCCCTCGGCGCCATAATAAAACTCGCAATAGTTAAGATAAGGCGTGGCCGGGAATGCGTCCTTTATGAACAGAGCCTCGCCCCACCCCGGATGGCCGACGATAACATCCGGGACGAAACCTTCTTTGCGCAACGTCAGCAAAACCCGGGCGACCTCCTGGCCGTGCAAAATAGCGTCTTCCGTCGACCGTAAATAGGGATGAATGCTTTTTTCCGGCCCGCGATGCGGCTGATAAACGATGCGGCGAACGCCGGGCATGGCGTAAGACGCGCGCCGGGTGATGAAAACCACCTGATTGGCCGGATCAGCCGCCAGCGACGCCGCCAGATGCTTGTATTGCCCCGGCATGTTTTGATGAATAAAAACAACTTTCACGATTAAAAAATCCCATGATCTTTATATTGGACAAAACAAGCGATTTAAGCGCAGCCCGCGCCGCACTGTGTTTTAAAATAGTTATTATTTCAATAATATACTCGCAAAAGACTAATCCGCGGCGTCCCGCTGCGCCGGTCTCGTTACACTAGAATTCCTTGCCGCCGGACGAAGGGCGCCAAAACCCAACTTGCCAGCCGCGCGCTCCTTTGAAGCGTCCTCAAACCCCAAGCGGCGGACGGCGCAAATAGCGCAAAGCGCCCGCGGCGGCGCGGGCGGCGGTGGAAAAGCAGCCCTGCAACAGATAGCCGCCGGTCGGCGCCTCCCAATCCAGCATTTCCCCGGCCAAAAACACCCCCGGCCGGGCGGACAACATCAAATCGTCGTTCACGCCATTAAACCCCACGCCGCCGGCGCTGGAAATCGCCCGCTCCAGCCCGCACACCCCGGTCAAGGTCAAAGGCAGCGCTTTGACCGCCGCCGCCAGCGCCGCCGGATCATTCATAATCTGCCGCGGGGTCAGCGCCACCAGCAAGGCGTAGCCGACGTCGGACAGGTTGAGCGCCTTGCGCACGAACGGCCCGACCGACAGCCGGCCGCGCGGCTGGGCCAGCCGGCTGGTCAGTTCTTGCGCGTTCATCTCCGGCCGCAGATCGACATGTATCGTGGCGGTCCCGAAGGCGTTGAGCGCCTCGCGCACCGCCGAGCCTAGGGCGTAGACCGCGCCGCCCTCGATCCCGCCTTGGGTGACGATGAATTCCCCGCGCGCCCGACGACCGGCGAAGGACAGCGCCGCCGGCTTGACCGGGGTTCCGGCGAAGCGGCGGGCGAATTCCGCGTCCCCATCGACCCGCAAACCGGCGTTGGCGGGCTG
>CALGOL010000473.1 GCA_937960755.1 uncultured Azospirillum sp. | reverse complement strand
GCTCGTTCGGCTGGCGTCCGCCTTGCTGAATGCATTGTATTTTATGAAATTTTCGCCGCCCTGGCTGACATCGCGTTTCGACGTCTGACGGTCTCGGTTTCACTTGGCGCCGGCGGCTGGGAGAAATCACGATAGGCAGCTTGAGGGCGGCCTATCGTTTAACAGCTTAACTTCTTTCGTTGTCTTCATCCTGGGAATACGGTTTGCCCACCGACTTAGTTAACTCGAACAGTTTTTTGCGCACGCTGGGGTCAGTGATGCGGTAATAGGCCCGCACCAGCTCCAGGGTTTCGCGCTTCGCCATCGGATCGGGTTCGAACTCGACAACCCGTTCTTCGTCGTCCTCTTCCCCCAACACCGGAGCGTCGGCGGCTTCCCGCGGCATGTCGTCAAAGAAGAACGACACCGGGACGTCCAGCACCTGGCTGAGGTTGAACAACCGCGACGCGCCGATACGGTTGGCGCCGCGTTCGTATTTTTGCACCTGCTGGAAGGTGAGGCCAATCGCTTCACCCAGCTTTTCCTGGCTCATGCCGAGAAGGGTGCGGCGCAGGCGGACCCGAGACCCGACATGCACGTCAACGGGGTTGGAGTTCCCGTTTTTCGGCCGTCCAGCTTTGTTAGTTGTGCGTTTCATGGGATTATACGTCCTTTATTAAAGAGGATAAATGGCGTTAAGCGCTTGTTCGAGGGTCGATTTACTGTTGGAGGAGGGGTGATCTAGCGCGCTTGGTCTCATCTCTTTGGCGAGCCTCAAGTAGATTGAGCTTTCCAGGTTTTCTTGGCCCGGCTGAGGGTTCGCCAGCCAATTGCTGAGCAAATGTTCGACAGAGAGGCCGCTTTCCGCTGCTTTTTTCTCAATGGCGGTCCATACGCCGTTTTCTAGCGTAATTGGGCCATGAGGCGACAGCGCTCTGGTGGTTTTTGCGAGGTTGTCAACTATCATTGACCGCTCCCCAATAGTAAGTATTTCGAGTTGCTTGCGCTCAATTGGCAGCAATGCAGATCGGTATGATAAGCAAGACGATAGCAATATAAATAGAAAAACACATAACGATAAAAATTAATTCGTTGTCCTATCAATAAAATAAAAGAATAGCGCCCTATCTGTTATGCGTTGTCCGCATAAAAAAATGAAAGCGCTATTCTATCGTCATTTCGCATAATTTGCGGCGACCGCTTTCATGTAGCGGATCGTCGGCGCTTTCATGAGTTCGTCAAGCGGCGACACGCCGCCCCTGACGAAATCCGGCAATCCCAGCGCCCGTAATCGCCGGCTGGCGTCGCCGTGATTTAAGCGGCCAATTTTATAGAGCAGGGTCACCGCGCAAGCGTCGGCGGCTTTGCTGTTGTTGTTGGTCATGTCGGTCCTCCTGGTCGATGTCGAAAGGGGAGGCACGACTCCCCAACGAGGGAACGAGCCCCCCGAAGGTAGGTTTTGTGCGGGTGATGTCGTCCTGATCGGACAACGACGTGATTTAGTTTTTCCGAGACCCTCAGAGGTCTAGAATTATCGCCTCGACGATTACCTTGGCATGGAGCGTTGCTCGATCCAGTCGTCGCCGATGAGAAGACATGCCCCGTCGAGGATCGACTTGGCGGTCTCGAGATTAAGCGTAAAGCGAAGGTTCCCGGTGGCGAAAACAAATTTACCGTCGGTCCATGACCGCAAGATGAGGCGTTTGTCGCGCTTAGGGTTGACGCCGGAGCAGTAGCGAAGATCGGCTTTTGCGATTTCGGCGAGGATGTCTTCACCGCGTTTTACGGCCCCGCCTTTAAGATCGAGCGTTAAAGATTCCATGTCGGACTCTCCGTTCAGTTTGCGATCCGGAGAGATGCCCCTTCATGGGAAGCTGTCTTCCCGGTCAGGGTTGGTCGGATTGCTATTTTTGAGACTAGGCATGTATGGGCTTTAGGAAGCATTCGGCACCTCAGTTTTTTTGATGGTGACGATCAATGCTTGTTCAGCATCAATTTCAGTCGTTGCAGCGCCTTGCAGCAGCGGCTCAATAATTCCGTCAGGAATCCTATCCCAGCATTTGATTATCTCTCGGGCTTTGTCGCGCGCGCCTTCTTGATAGAGCTGTTGGGCAAAGCGTACGAGGCCGGGAGCGTAAACGGCGCTGTCGGATTGAAGACGAGTTTAGACGGTGGATAACTCCAACCGCCGATTTTCTAACTTGGCTATCGCGGCGGAAGCGGCTCTGAGAATTGCTTTCTCGTGCTTCGCAAAAAGTTCGCAGTCTTTTTTGTGTTCTTTACTGCCCGGTTCGTAACCATGATTGATGGTCACTTCCGCGATGCCGGTTTCATTTTTAAATATGGACAGAAAGAGCGTGTGGTTTCCTATATCAACCGCGTAGCAATCTTCGGGGATATCGGTGTCATGCTTGTATATTTCGATCTTCATGAGATTGTTCCTTCATTTTGCTTTATTTATGGCGCATTCGAGCGCTGTTTGGATTAGTTCAAGATTGAGATATGAGACTTGGCCCAAGACCTTGTCGTCGCTCCAAGTCTGGTGCTTCCTGTCAAGAAGGTGGCGCAAGCGTCGGATGACGTCGACCTGTTGACGAGCGGCGTCTGAAACTGTCGCCAGCAGTTTTGTTCGTTCCTCCTCATCAGCGGGGAGGTTGACGATCATGTCTCCCGGCCATGGGTTTTCGCCGAAGACCATGTCGCAGAGGCTGTCGCCGCCTGGGCAGCGGGCGGCGTTTCCGTCACCGTTTGCGTAAACGCCCTCCCAGCCTTCAGAACCCGTTTCGTCGCAGGCGACGTAACGGATAGTGACGGGGCGGCGCTGCGTTGCGTCTTTAATGCCTGCCAGGGGGTGGCGTGTCGATTTCAGCGTGAATTCAGCTGCGCCGTCCCGGACCTCAACAAAGGTGGGACGTGTTTCCTGCCATGAGATGGAGGTTGTCAGCTCATTGACAAATTCGGCGACTGCTTCCGACGATCCGGTCACGTAGCCGCGGGTGAAAAAGACCGATTGATCAGCGGTCATGGGGAATTTCTCATGATGTGGGGTTGGGGGTGGCTCTCGGGCCGGTTCAATTCGCGTCTTCGCTTGCGAAGGGCGAAACGTGACGGCGTCCGCAAGCTGGGCATTCGTCGTCGCATTGGGCTGACCAAACGTCCGACCATTCGGCCGCGCACTCTGGACAGCGGTAGTGATTGACGAAACGGTGTTCGTTGTCGGGTGTGGTTATCATGGTGAGATCTCGAGAGGAAAAGGCTGACCGTTGTCGTCGGGTCACGACGATGGAGGCGGCGCAGGCCTTCAGGCGTGTAGCCGGCGGTTTAACAGCTCGGCGGCGCAAGCTTCGCGAAGCCGGTGGGCGGCATGTCGGGCGCGCTGAGTTTGCGAGTGCAGACCGTTGTCTGATCCGTCGTACGAGTGCGAACGCTCGCAGTGTTCGCAGGCAGCCGCCTCCAGATCGACGAAGCGATGAAAGGCTTCCAGCAGGTCCGTATCGGACAATGCGGGAATGCGGGAATGCTCGTCGTCGAGCGTTGCGAACGAAAGGCTGTCGGCAAGTTCAGCGCTGTTTTTCAGGTCGCTGTCTGAACCGGGAAATAAAGGTCCGGTCGAGCGTAGCGCGGGTGGGAGGGTGTGGAGCATGGCGTCGGTTCCTTGTCTGCGATGGACCGGGATGACGCCCCGTTCGGGATGCGTCGATCCCGGCTGGGTAGGGTGGTGTTGGGGCTTATTGTTGGGTGTGGGCGACGTAGGCTCGCTTGATGTCGTCGGGATCGAAACCGATCCAGATGTAGGGTTCGTGGTCCTGGTTGTAAATCGGCTCGCCGTTTTCGTCTGCGCCGATTACTTCAGGTTCAAACGTGGTGAATATCCGTTGGCCTAGTTCGCCGGCCGCGTCGAGTTCGTCGATGAGAATCAACGCCGTTTCAAGCAGCATGACCGTCGCAAGCGCCCGGTTGATTTCGTACATTTGTTTTTCATCGCTTTCGGATAGGTCTTGATCCGTGGCGGTGAGCGTCAGCTTGCTGACGATTGCCCAGGAGATCGTTTGGGCAAGGCGGCAGGCTGGCGTGGTTGTAGATGTGCGCAGGCTGACGGCGGTGCGGTATTTTTCGGCGTTCCAACGCAGGCCGGCTGCCGTGGAGTAGTTGTCCCAAGAAGCCTCAATGGCGGCCTCTTGTTCAAACTCGTCCGCTTTGCGTAATAGATCCAGCGGCGGCAGCGCCGGAACATTTTCAGTGATGAGAGCCAGGGCGTTTTTGACAACGCTGTCTAACGTGATGGAGGTCATGGTCATGGTCCTATCAAGACAAGGACCGGGAACGACCGCCCTTCCGGGAAGCGCATTCCCGGCTGGGGATAGAAAAGATTGTCGGGTTAGGCGTCGTCTATATATGACGACGAAGCGGCGCTGTTACCGAGCGCCGGCCGCAGGAACTGCGGCGAGGTGTTGCGGAATGGCCGCCGTGACGGTGCGAGACAGATCATCGATCCGTTTGGACTGTTCGTCCACCCGCGCCTCGGTCCGCGCATTCGATGTAAGCAGCATCGGGTAGAGCGCCTTCAGCATGTCCTTGATTTCGGACACCGAGGCGTCGATCCGAGCCATCGTCACTTTGAGGTCGGCGACGTCGGTTTTCAAAGCTGCGACATCGACTTTCAGGGTCGCGACGTCGGTCTTAAGGACGGCGACATCGGTTTCGAGGTGAGCAGAGCGCTGGTCGTCGTTCGTCATGGAACCGTTCTCCGATGGATTTGAGTTTGGGGCGAGTGATGCGGCGGGTCAAGGTCCAACTGCGACGATGGCGCAGCGGAAAGTCTGGCCTGTTGAAAGGTGGATTACGGGGTTGTCGGGGTCGGAAACGTCGATGAATTCGACTGTTGTCCGAAACTCCGTCTGAGCGGTTTCGCCGTCGTCCGTCTCAGACGACATGACGATCTCCTTTTCCTCCATCAGGTCACGCAGGGCGATCCCGATGTCCCGCGTCGTCGCTGTTCGCTTATGTGCGCTCGCCATGGGGTCTGCCATGGGGTCTGCCATGGGGTGGTTGTCGGTCATGGGATTTCCTTTTCGGTTTGCCGCCTTGTCAGTTGACCGGACGAAACGGGCCGTCGCCGTCGCTGACCGCGGCGAACCAACGCTCACCGGCGGGGCAGGGCTTGTAACGGCGCTGCTGCGTCGGCGGGTCCTTACGGCGAAGGGTGTGGATGAAGGCTTCCGCGTCGCCGACGGCGTCAAACAGAAGCGTGTCGGGAAGCGGTTTGATCGGGCTGTCGCTCACGGCGGCTCCTGACATGGATAGGGCGCAGAACGTGCCTCTGACGCTGAGCTGCGTCGTTGCATGGTTCGGCCATGGGGTTTTTGGAGGGTGGTCGGTCGCGTGACCGTTAACGCTGGGTTGGGGATTTCTCCCCCGGCTTCAGCTGGCCTTCGTCTCGGGAGTTCAACTCTCAAGACGGAGCGTCGTTCACGGACGCCGTTTCGCAGATCATCAGAGATCGTGCAAAAGTGGAACGAACCTAACAGGCGGGTCGGTCGTTTTCAAGATATGAAAACGAAGATGGCGGCGAGATGCATCGTCCGGAAGATTGGACGACGACGAGGCGGGCGGGGCGGTGGTTTATCAGCCGTCGCGGACAACGGTGTCGGCGGCGTCTGCGCCGTTGTCGGATAAGGGGGGCCATGGGGAGAGTTTGTAAATCGACCGCAGCGGATTGGATTGGGCGAGGTCGAAGAGGCGGCGCATCAGGGCGGCTTTCGGCGGAGGTTCCGGAGGAGGTCCGATGGAGAACGCGGTTCCGCCGGGAAAGGTCTCAGCCCAAACCGCCATGGGGAGATCAGCCATGGGGTCCCATGAAGAGCTTGTCTCGGCCTGCAGTGTCGCCGTTACGAGAAGATCGGCGATAGCCAACAGGCCCTCGTCCAGCATGGCGTGCAGTCGCCGGTGGTCGTCGGCCCGGGCGATCATCGCCTCGGCGTGGGCGTTGAGCGCCCGGCGGATGGCGTCTGCGAGGGACGCCTTGAATAAGGTCGCCGCTTCATCGTTCAAGGCGTCGGGCGGGGCGGTGAAGGCAATGGCGGCTTTCAGCGTTTCCACACCTCGCGGCCAGTCCGTCGTCGCGGCATCCAACTTCTCCCGGAAAGCGCCGCTAGCAGCCGTTTTCCAGATGTCGTTGCCTGGCTTCAGCGCGTCATCAAAACGACTAAACAGCATGCGCGTAGATAGATAGGTTGCTGCGGATTTCTGTCGTCTAGCCTATTTTCTGTAGATTTCATAGTTTGATTCTGCGTATCAGACAAAGAGTCGCTATCGGTATACGAAAATATTCTATTTTAGAATATCCCGCCCCGCCGATAATGGTCCGTGTAACTTCTCGGAATAATGTTGATGATCGACAATGAAGCACGAAAATGACGTTATCCGCGGATTGTTGCGCTCAATTCGCCGTGCAAAAAATGTCACGCAGCTTGATCTGGCTACAAAGATCGGGCGTCAGCAGGGTGTTATCAGCAAGATTGAGAGCGGTCGTCAGCTTCCGACAATGGTCGAGGTCTGGGTGATCTGCCGTGCGCTGGATGTCGATTTTTTGGAGTTTTGCCGCAAGGTGCATGTCGCTCTGTCGTCGGATGCAGACGGCGGCGAACCCGGCGGTTCGTCAGACGAATTGGCCGATTGAGCCGGATGACGGATCGACGATGGTGTGATCCGCCACAGGACCGGCCATGGGGTTCAGCCATGGGGTTTGGTCGATCAGGTAGGTGGGGTCTCTGAGGGGGCTTCGCTCATGGTCGGCGCTCCTCCGGTCCTGCCTGCAAGAACGCGCGACAGAGCGGCGGCGGTGGCCAAATCCCTACGGATCGGCTCGGCTCTGTTCTCGACTTCAGTTATAAGCTCTAATTCCCATGGGCCTACCTTATAAAATGCATCAGTCGAATACCTGTATTTTCCATCACATTTAACATGTTTATGTAATTGGATCGTTTTATCGCCGGATTTCTTAAAATTTGTCCGAACCCAATATAGTGATACTGATTGACCTGTTATTCTTACGCGGAAATAATATTTCGGCATGTCATCTTTTGACAGGTTCCTTTTTGCCTGTTTCATTGTTTCTGTGTACCAATCGCCCAAGCTTTTGGCTTCAGCGGCAAGCTCCTCTCTTGCCGCACTGATCTGTGCGTTTATCGCCGCCCAGGCAGGTCTGTCCATTCTCTCATCCCCGTTTCATGCCTTGGTTTTCCCTAATCTACTTCTGTGGTGGACCGGGAGGGTTCAACACTACGCACGCTTATTCCCGATTTCAACATAGTTCACCACTAATTAAGTGGTAGACCCATTACAAAATCCGAATAGGTCTTTGCGTCTCCCTCGGTCGAAATCGTGACGTTTGCGCATCCGCCCCGCCCCCCTGTTTAAAATTCTGAATATGGTTCACCACTTAATTAGTGGTAAACCGTATAGGAATAACAGATTTTGAAAATTAAAATTAAGTACCGGTTCACCACTAGATGAGGAAAATAATGGATGGTTGAGCACTAAGATTTTCGAACTACGCAGCGGCCCTGCCTCCCCGATCACCCGGCCTTTATGGCGATCAGCGCAAGCCCAAAACTGCGCAATGAACCATAGCGCAGCCGTTTCAATACCGCTTGCGCACCATAAGCTCGGTATTCCGCAAAAAACCTACGGGAGGTGCCGTGCGCTTTCCGGTTAAAGCCTTGTTCCATACCGCTTGCGCACCGTCGCCATTCAAAATCATGAATTTCCGCATTTAGTCCGGGCGCGCGTTCGGCGGATTCCCGTCTACTCTTAAATGACACTGACGCTGCGTCGCCTGAAACGGCGGCGGCGTTTACGCATACCGAATGCCGGGAGAAGCGGAATGACGAATCTGTTTGTAGGGCTTGATATCGGCTACTCGAATCTCAAGCTGGCTTGTCGAGGGGCCGGAGATTCGATCCCCCGAGATTTTATATTACCGGCGGGTGCGGCGCCGTTGGCAGACCTGCCGCACAAGCTGAGCGGCGGGGTTGACGACCAGGGCGTCATGGTCGTTGATGTCGATGGCGAGCGCTGGGCTGCTGGCGTTGATCAGTCCCGGCTGGATAGCGCCCGTCAATTGCACCACGACTATCCCTCGACCAAACCCTACAAAGCCCTTTTTCAAGCGGCGCTGCTGATGTCGGAGGCTGATCATGTTGACCATTTGGTTACAGGGCTGCCGGTGTCGCAGGCGCTGGACCCGGATTGCTGCAAGGCGCTTGTCCGACGGTTGCAAGGGGAGCACCGCGTCGCGAAGGAAAGGTCCATCTTGGTAGGGCGGGTTACGGTGCTGGCGCAGCCCATCGGCGCGTATTGCCGCTTTCTTGATACGACGGATGATCCTGAATCCCTTGCCTCAAGCAAGGTGCTTGTCATCGATCCAGGTTGCTACTCGTTCGACTTTTCTGTCGTGGAGGATGGCGGGCTTCGTCCAGCGGCTTCGGGGAGTTCCCCTCGGGCGATGAGCGCGGTTTTGGAGACGGCCAACGGCCTTATCCGTGACGAGCATGGTGGGGCGCCGGGCCTTCCCAAGCTTGAACGCGCTTTAAGGCAAAGAGACGCTTCCGTTATGCTTTACGGTCGCATCGTCGAAATCGCCAAATACGTTGAGGCCGCGGCGGCCAAGGTCGCTGGCGAAGCCCTGACGGAATTGAAAAACGCTCAGCGGATGAGTGATCGCCCTTTCGATATTGTGCTTCTCACCGGCGGCGGGGCGGCGCTTTGGCGGGAGCCGACGCAGGCGGCCTTTCCCAAGAGCAGGGTCGTTATGCTGGAAAACAGCCCAGCCGCCAACGCCCAGGGATTTCTGGCGTATGCAGTTCAATCCGAAGAAGCTGCGGCTATTTAAACGCGGAAGGGCGTCCCGGCGGTCTAAACGCTTCGCGCCGCTGGGATAAACCGGATTGAGACGAAGGTGCAAATGAGTGTCGAAAAAAAACAGTCTGCAGAAGACATCAGGGTCATCACCCGGATTCCTCGGGCTCATGCTGAGTTGTTAACGGATCTTTTGGCCTTGCCGGCGCGCGATCGTCCGGAGCGATTGAGGCTTCTTGCGTCGATCGGGCTCGCCTTTTCGACGAGGCGAGGGGGGGACGCCGTCGCTGACAAGCCGCTGGTATCGACGGTTCGCGACGAAAAGGCTGTGGCGCGCCGTGCGGCTTTCAGCTTGCTCGCCGGCTCTATCAGCACTGATTAATTTGACCATGGCTGAGCTATGCGTGAATTTGGGTGACGGAGTCATTCTGGCCGCGGGGTAGATGGATTGGCTTGCGGCTTCGTACGCAATCCGCCGTGCACCGCGGTCAGGCAGCGGTGTTGATCTCGCGGGCGGCTTTCCAATTCCACGGCAGCAACTCAGTGAGCCGGCTCTTCGGGGTGTCTGCGATTTTGGCGAGGACGTCGGCCAGCCATGCCTGGGCCTCGATCAGATCGTGCAGCAGCTGCAGGGTCGCCGGCCAGGGTGGACAGGCTGAGGTCGATCCCCTCACGGGCGAAACGTTCGGACTGGCGATTAAACGGCTGATGCTGTCCGAACTTTTCAAAAAGGATCATCGCCAACAGACTGGGACCGGCGAAACCGCGCGGAATGACATGGAAGGGTGCGGGCGGCTGGTGGATCGCTTCGCATTGCCGGCACGAGAATTTTTCCCGCACCGTGAGGATCACCTTCCACTGCCGCGGCGCCACCTCCAGGGTCTCGGTGACGGTCTCGCCCAGTTTGCTCAGCTTGCCCGAACCGCAGCACGGGCAGGTCGTCGGCGGGCTGCGCAGAGCAGTCTGCTTTAGCCGTACCGGCGTCTCTTTCCACGACCCATCCTGGCGCCTGCGAACACTCTGATGTGACCTTCGGTGTGAGCGACGCCCGGAATACTGTCCAGAAGAACTCCCTCATCTCCGGAAATTGATGTGTGAAGAGCGATATCTATCGGCCCGCTCCTCTTGAGTCGTGCTTCTTCGCGATCAATCACGGATTTACGACCTGTAAACCAACTGTCGTATCTCGACTCACAAAACGGACAGCATTGTCGGATCATTGGGTAATCATATTTGACAACACGGCAGCCGCAGGAGCAGTCCAAAAGTTCGAATTCCTTTGATCGTAAATCCCTGGCCAGCACCCATCCCTCTGATGGTTTGATGATTTCAGCTTCTTTTAAGTTTCTGAATTCTTTTATTTCAGTCCGGGCTAATGCATAATGATCGTGTGCCAAAAATAAAGACCTGATATCAATATTTTTATAAACGCCCTTTCCGCCGAAACTCTCGTAAAGGGCGAGGTATAATGACACTTGTTTTTGCATATTGGTTGAACGCATCAAGTGGCTTGATTGCGGTAATTGACCGCTAGTGGGCCTGCTGTTATGTATTTCCCAGAACAATTCTCGAATTGTATTAAGAGAAATTCCGGTTTCAATATTTACGATAGTTGTCGTAAAGCCGCGCTTAATCATGTCCACAGCCATGCACATCATGGCGTGTTGATGTACTCTTTGCTTTTTTGTTTCCATTTTCTGACCTCGAATCTATATGTCAATCCTTTCTGTGAGTCTGATTCTAATTTCTATTTATCATTGAAGCGTAATCTATTGAATTTAGTCCGCAACTTGCCGACTTTTTCAGTGATATGCGCGGCTTGAAAGTTACAACACTTTCAACACTATTTGTGGCAATATCAATGCTTGATAGTTCCGCAAGATATTTAATTTCATCTTGCTTGAGTCCAAGTATTATTTTACATTCTGCTGGAGACTATTTAGCCATTCTTGATGCAAGATTTAACCAAGCCGTGTTTAGGGCACGGACTTCACCTGCAATGCTTAACAGATCAGTTTTTTGCGATGACATAATAAGCCCCAAAAATGCATCTATATATATGTACATCCTCCGAATTTATGACGCAAAAGCTATTTTTAATGCGGCTGAGAATGATGGCTGTGTCGCGAAAAGCTTGAAATATCTCTACCTTACCCTTTGGCGAAGAGTAATATTATTCCGCATACACTGGTGTGATTTTGTGTTCTTTTAATATAATTAAGCTAAAAGTTTCCTTTTGTAAAGATGTTTCGTGAGAATTTATATGTAATATCAATGTATTAAGTGCAGACATCAAATTGTTACAATGCAATCGTTGACGCTTGCGGCTTAAATCATGGGTCGTTTTGTCGCAGTTATAAATTTGAGCGACTTCTTAGCCCCATTCACATCTGTGCGTCTTATTGCGGCATTGATTTTAAAGGAGTTTTCCGGTGCGGGTCACGTAAGCTTCTCGCTCTGAAGATCCGCGCCGGAAAAACTTAGCTTGCGTTCGTTTATCTGATTTGATTCGCTTGCGCTTTAAATTTGTGGATGGTCCGCCAAGCTGGGGGTTCCTTCCTCCGGCAGGATTGCGCGACCGGAGAAATATATCAGAATGGCGCGTTGTATAACTTTGGTGAGACAGGCGTTTCCTTCTCTGGCGGATGCAAAGCGGGCGATAATCTGCCGTACGGTGGCGTTTTCCTCACGGGCGATCACGTCGAGGGCGCGCCACTGCGTCGTATCCAAAGCCATAGTGGTGCGGCGACCGCTGATCGTTATAGTTCTGGGCTCTCGCTCGGAAACGCTGTTGACTTCAATTACGGCCGCCAGTGTGGCGGCAAGCCGTGTTGAGGGGGGGGAGTCTTCAAGCCTTGTGCGCTGCTTGGTCATCGCCGCTCAGCCTCCCTCTTTCCAAGGGGCCGGGCCGGTCCCAGAGCCCTTCCGGGCGATTGAGAATCATTGGGTCGCAGGTCGCCTGCAGCGCGTCAGGTGCTGGCGGCAGGACGCACTTCATTGCCGTAAAGCTATGTCCGGAAAACGTGAACCGGAGCGTGTCGGGGCAAGGTTGGAAGCCTGAACCGAATCCCCGTCCAACGAAGCTCCACCACTTTTCCCGACCGTTCTGGGCATGGCCCACAACGACAGTGTAGCCTTTGCGCTGGATAAGCGTCATGGCCGTTCGGATCACTGTCCGGGCGATCCTTGATCCGCGGAAGGGTCTCAAAACGGCCATCCGTTCCATTTTGGCGAAACCGGCGAACCACCGGATCCGCATCGTCGCCGCAGGCTGACCGCCGACGAATCCCAGGATGTGGGTGGCCACGAAGTCGTTGTCATCGAATTCTTCGGCTATCGGGCAAGCCTCTTCGCCGACGAAGACAGCCGCTCGTATCCACAACGCGACCGTGACGTCGTTCGGCGTCCGGGCGACGTCAGCGGCGAAATCATGATGCGACGCCGGCACTGAGGTCTCATGACAAACGGGCGCAAGGAGGCCGTCAGGCATTGGTCAGGCTCCTTGAGCGGCGGTTGCGGCGTTCATTTCCAACAGACGGGCCGCTACGCCCGCCGTTGTCAGATGGAGCGCGCCATCTCGGATCTTGGTGGCGGAAACGCCATCCGTGCGCCGGCACACCAGCGGATACACCCAGCCGCACTCGTCCATCATGGTGCGGACCATCATTCCGCCGGCGTCGGCGCCGTGAATGACGTGAATGGGGGCGTCCCGATGAAGATTTGCGATATGACGGAAGACGGCCGGGAAACCGCCCGCTGTGTAGAGCTCGGGCATCCATATGACTTCCACTTGGTGGTCGGAAACTGGGCACGCCTCCTTGTCGGCGAGCGCAAGCTTCAGAAGATCACGGCGTATCTCCGGCGGCAGAAACCGGTCGCCGGTCGGAAAATAATCCAGCAAAATGTCGGCGCGATCCGTCCTGCGTAAACGTGTGAAGCCGTCGGCTTGCGTCTCGACCGCCAATTCGCCTTTTGCGATGGCGTTGGCGTGTCCGGCCGGCACGATCGTCGGGTGGATGTAGACCCGATCCAGTCCGCGCCGTCGAAACGCTTCAGCGATGCAGCGCAAGTGACCGCGGTGCGCCGGGTTAAAAGTTCCAAAATAGACGCCGACGCCTCCCGTTGTCGGGAATAGGCTGCGAAGGTCCGAGAGGAACCCCCAGCCCAGCGCGGAGATGCCGATGATCGTCGATGCGATGGCGTAGCCTTGCGCGATCGCCGGAGCGCCGGCGGTGGCGATTGCGCTGGCGACGATGTTGGCCGCTAGGCCCATGAGCACGTTTCGCATGGGGTCGCCCAGGCCCCGGCGCGCCAGGACGAGGCCAATGAACTGGCTGCCCTGCGATGCGGCGGTGATGATGACCGCCGAGCCTGCGACGCCGCCCAGCGTCTCAAGGTTTCCACCGGCGGCCCCGAAAACGCCGGCGGCGGACAGGCCGGCTAAAAGTGCAAGATTAAATATGAATTGAGCTAGAAAACGGGCAGTCCGGCCGGGCGTCACCATCCCGCTGGCCTCCATGACCAGTTGTTCGATGCGATTGGACGCTTTGGCGTAGAAGGGCAGGGCGACGCCAAACAGGGTCGAGGCGGCTATCAATCCCGGATTATCCCATTGCCCCGCGGCGGCGGCGTACGACAGATAAGATACGCAGCTGATCCCCCACCCGACTCGAGCCGTTTTGCTTCTCGTATAGAGGCGCGAGAAGTTTCCTATGCTGCGCCATGTTTGTGCCAATGACATTGTTCCGACCTCTTTATTGATTAGAGCGCCGGAAATTTCCGTCTTTTTGACTCATACATAAGAGTGGAAATATGTTTCTATGACAGTGCAAAATTGCACCGTATCAAAGGTTATTCTAATTGGGTGGAGCGTTCAGCGATGGCTTCAATATCGGATGTGATTCGTCAATTTGGCTCTGTTGATGATCTTTTATATTTTCTTGTAATTGCTAGAACGCAATCGTATGCAGCTGCGGCAAGAGAATTATGTATAGATAGGACGACCATTAGCAGAAGGATTACAGATTTTGAAGGGCGTATCGGCACGCGGCTGCTTGTTCGCGTTGGTCCCTCCCTTGAATTGACTACCGCCGGCAAAGAGGCGGTGGAGCAACTGGAGCGCATCGTCGCCCTGTTGGCGGCTCTTGGGCAGAGCCTGTCTGGTGTGGGAGATCTTACCGGTCGCATTCGCATTTCGACCACGGAGGGGCTTGGCGTGTTTTGGCTGTTGACTAGGCTTGAGGGGTTTTGTCGTCAGCATTCAGAGCTTGAGCTTGAGCTGTTGAATTCGGATAGCTTGGTGGTGTTGGGCCGCGAGGCCGATGTGGCGTTGCGTCTGGCGCAGCCGTCGGATCCCAGTCACGTCGCCCGGCGGGTGGGCACGATGCCGTTTCGGCTCTACGCCACTAGCCGCTACATTGAAAAGTATGGGCGGCCGGCGTCGATCGACGATTTGACGGATCATCGGTTTATCGACCAGATCAGCTACCAGCGAAATTCGGCTCTGGCGGCGTGGAATTCGCTGGTGCGAAAGCTAAACGTGGCCATTCGCGTGGATTCGGCCCATGGGCTGATGCAGGCGGTTCGCCACGGCTACGGCATCGCGCTTTGCCCCACCTATGCGCCTCGCGTCGCCGAGCAAGTGGGGTGCGAGGATCTTGAGGAACTCGGTCTCGATTTCGAGGTCGAAACCGGCGTCTGGGTCGTTCATCACGAAGATCAACGAAGCTGTCCGCGGGTTCGCGCCGTCGTGAACGAGCTTTACCGGCTCTTCCTGCTGGACGTGGGGCAATGGTTTGGCGGCGCCTCTTGATGGGTGAAAAAGCTTCAGCATGCATCTTCCTGTGCGACCATATTGAATTTTTTAGAATTAACATTTAATATGGCTGGGCGTTTTGGCTTCACGTTGAAGGTTAGACTCCCCTATGCGCCGCGAAGACCTTCACCATGATGTTCGTGGGCGGCTTATCCGTTTGCCGCCGCCGTTCGATGCGCATTACGGCGTGGCGCCCTTGCCGCCGCCGGAGAGCGCCGTGCGGCTGGAGACGGTCTTGGCGCGCCTTGAGGCGGCGGGCCGGGCGCTCGCTCGCGTTGATGCGCTCGCTGTCGACCTTGGGGATCCTTACTTGGTGAGCCGGGTGCTGACCCGCCGCGAGGCGGTTTCAAGCAGTAAGATGGAAGGAACGAATTCAACTCTCGACGAGCTGTTGGCTGTCGAGGAAACCGAAGACGGCGATGCGAAGGCGGCGGCGGCGCAGGTCCGCGATTATGCCCTGGCCCTTGACGCCTTGCTGCCGCGCGCCCATGCGGTCGGGCCGAAGGTTTTCACGCTCGACCTGGTGCAGGAGATCCACCGGGCGGTCATGAAAGGGGACGGGGCGTACAAGGATGTTCCGGGCGAAGTCCGGCAAGTGGTGGTGTGGATAGGCGCCGGCGACATCGCCTATTCGACATTCAATCCGCCGCCGCCGGCCGACATGCCGGCTTGTTTGAATCATTCTCTGGACTACATGCGGAACGAGGGGTTGCAACAGCAGACCCAGGGGTTGTTGACCCGAATGGCGATCGCTCACGCCCATTTTGAGGCGGTTCACCCGTTTCGCGACGGCAATGGTCGTGTCGGTCGCCTTCTCCTGCCGCTGATGATGGCGGCGGACGGCCATACCCCGCTGTACCTTTCGCCCTACATCGAGGCCCACAAGACGGCGTATGGCGACGCCCTGAAAGCCGCTCAGCAGCGCCTTGAATGGCATGTGATGGTCGGATACCTGGCGGACGCCGTGACGGCGACGGTGGATGAATTGATGGCGACCCGCAGCGCGTTGGCTGACCTGCGGAATGTCTGGCTTGAGCGCCGGCGGTTTCGCGGCGGCTCGGCAGCCCGAACCGCGCTGGATTTATTGCCTCATTACCCGGTCGTCACCGTCGCGCGCCTGGCCGAAGCGCTTGGCGTTAGCTACCGGGCTGCCGATACGGCGGTTGAACAGTTGCAGGAGGCGGGAATTTTGATCGAGAGGACGGGCTACAAGCGCAATCGGCTCTTCGCCGCCGCCGAAGCGCTGTCGATCGTCAATCGACCGTTCGGGGCGGAGCCGGCGACGCCGAGGGGGTAGTCGGTGCTAGATAACATGAACGACCCCAGCCAAGCCTAGGCTGGCTTTGGCTAGGGTCGTTCATTAACATCGCCACTGGCATACTGGTGTGCCGTAGCGCCATCAACCGCTTGGTTACCAGCGGCTGTGCTGGGTCGTCGATCTAAGGAGCGATCAGGCGCAAATGACATCATATGCGACGTCATGTGCTTGACGTGGCGAGTGATATCTCCTATGATATCATCATGATGAGACTCGTGATCGACACCGACGTTCTGTTTGCCGCGTTCCACAGCCCTTCGGGAGCGTCGCGCAGTCTGCTGCTGGAACTTCTGGACGGAAAGGCGACCCTGTTGCTGTCGCCGACGCTGATGGTCGAGTACGAGGCGGTGCTGACCCGCCCCAAGAACCTAGCTCTGTTTGGCATCGGGATCGCCGACGTGCTGGCCGTCCTCGACGAACTGGCGGCGCTGTGCGTGCCCGTGGCTTTCGACTACCGCTGGCGGCCAGCGGCGAACGATCCGGACGACGATCATGTTCTCGAAACTGCGATCAACGGCGTGGCCGATATGATCGCGAGCTTCAACCTCACCGACCTCGCGGCTGGCGCCCGTCCTTTCGGAATCGCCGTCGAACGGCCGGTGGACGTTCTCAGGAGATTATAATGGCGAGCTTTCCCCTCCGCATGCCCGACGATCTGAAGGACGAGGCGGCCCGGCTCGCCGACGCGACCGGAGTCAGCCTCAACCAATACGTCGTGGCGGCCCTGGCGTCGCGTGTTGGGGCGCAAGCTGAGGCGGCGCGCTACTTCGCCGCTCGGGCGGCTCGCGCCACCCCCGGACGCGCCAAGGACATCCTGAGCCGGTCCGGCGTCGGAAACGCACCACGTGATGACGATCGCATTGAATGACTGTCCAGAAAAGGAGGGATATGTGCGGCTTATTTTTTGCGTAGCATTTGTCGCTTTGCTCTCCGCCTGTGTGCAGCAGGAGCAATCTTCTTCAACAAGACAGTCTTCACCCAAGGCTGAGGCGCAGACGCAACAAGCGTCTGCAGCGGTTAAGCTCGCCACCTGGAATCTTGAGTGGTTGACCACCCGGCGGCAGGGTCTGCCGCCGAACGTCATCCCTCGTTCAGACGCGGCCTTTGCGGCTCTACAGGGTTATGCGGATCGTCTGAACGGCGACATCGTGGCGTTCCAGGAAGTTGATGGCCCGGAAAACGCCGCTCGCGTTTTCGCTCCCGGCAAGTACGCCATCGAGATCGCGGACGAGGAAGATGTTCAGCGTGTCGGTTTCGCGATTCGGAAAGGCCTTTCCTACAAGCGCAATCCCGACGTCGTCGACCTTGACCCGACCGGTTCTTTGCGCCGCGGCGTGGATGTGACGATTGACCTGAATGGTCGGTCTATGCGCCTTCTGGCCGTGCATCTTAAATCTGGCTGCTTCAACAAGCCTGTCGACAGCGCCGAGGCCGCTTGTCAATCCTTGAGCCGGCAGTTGCCGGTTTTGCGCGGGTGGATCATTGACCGTTCGCGGGAGGGTGTGCCGTTTGCGATTCTCGGCGACTTTAACCGCCGATTTGACGCCGCCGTTCAGGGCCGGGGTGACCAGGCGTGGGTGGCGATCGGCGCGCCCGAAGCCAATCTTCTGCGCGTGACCGAGGGCAAGCGGTCGCAATGCTGGGGTGGTCAATATCCAAAATTCATAGATCACATCGTGCTCGATCCAAAGGCGGCGTCGCTGGCGCTCGGGCAAAGTTTCGAGCAACTCGTCTACGCGGAAAAGGATCAGCGCTCCAAGGAGATGCTGTCCGATCATTGCCCGATTTCGATTGAATTTCGACCGTGAGCGGGAGGAGATGTCGCCAGGGCGATGGTCGCTGACTATCGATCACCGGCCAAGCCGTGGCGTCGTACTTTATCCATCGCCTTACGCATATCGTCGCCAACCGCCTTCCAATCGTCGGCGACGCTACCGTAGTTGATGGGGGGAGGGGTATACCGATAATCGCCCAGTTTGGCGAGCGCACCTAAGCCCGCCCAAAAACCGGACAGAAAGCTGAATCGCGGCTTATCGTTCATCTGCTTGCTCAGAACATCATTTTCCGCCGATAACGACCGATAGTATATGCGTATAGAAAGCTTGTCCATCACCTAGTCCTAGGCGGTCGGGCCAATCGCTTGATGCGACAAAGGCCCTTGTGTCTTTATCGCGGTCCATATTGATCCCCGGACGGTCGTTGAAGCGACAGTCCGGGGTGGCCGACCCCGCAGCTTGGCGGCAATGCGGTACAGGACTATGCTGCGGGCCGCTTGCGTACCGCCTGCGCACTTTGAAAATTATTGACCGGTGAGCCGGGAATATCTTTGGTGCGCAAGCGGTGTCCGCTCGGCATTCGCGAGAGCGCGACGATCTATCCGCCACAGTGGAGGTCTTCTGGCTTCATCCTTACGCCGGGGGGATCAAAGAGCAGGTCGACGCCTGCTTGCTCCAAGGCGCCGGCCAACACTTCCAGGGTCGAGGCTTTTGGAATGAGCTCACCACTTTCGAACCCTTTAACGGTTCGCAGGCTCACGCCGGCGGCTTGGGCCAAATCCACCTGTGTGGCGCCGAGAAGGGCGCGGGCCGCTTTGCATTGACGTGGCGATAGGGGGCGAGTTCTTGAATCCATATCGCCACTTTAGCCAAATATTTTTGCACTTCAAGTGCGTTGTTGCTTGTGTGCGCGGATATTATTGGGTATTATTTCAACATTCCAGAGGGGTGTGTCATGGGAAAGAAGTTGGTCATAGCGCTTATCGCCGTTTGTGGGGCTTTGGCCGTCGGGGCATGGTTCTGGTACGCGGCTGATTTGTCGGCGATGCGTCGCAGCAAGCTGGTCGGCGACACGATCCTGGCTTTGATGTTCGCCGGTGCCCTGTTGCACGTCTTCAGGGCTTGGCGGAGGAAGGAGAGTGTGCTTACTGTGGTTGATGATGTGCCGGTTGGTTTAACCTTTGATCCAATGTCGATTGATGATCCAATGTCACCAAACTTTAATAACCAACTTACTCTAAATAGTTGAGTCAGATTATTTAGCCTCGTGTTGGACCGACAGTAACTGCGAGCGGTGCGGATGCTCCGCCGCCGCTCCGCCCGGCACTAGGCGTTGCAGCGGCCTTCAAGCTTTCGCTGGTTCCGGCTCCTGCGATTTTATCAACATAGTCTGCTGTCTCCTTCGGCAAGCCTCTGGCGCCGGCCTTGAATTCGGCGTATGCCCCCGGCCCCATATTGTAGGCGGCCAATCCACCTGCCAGCCCGAATTTTTCCACTTGCTCATTCAGATAGCGGGATCCGGCGGCGATATTTGCGTTCGGATCGTTGATGCCGCCGGAGATGCCGTGTCGATCTTTGACCTCCTGGAATGTTTCCGGCAACAGCTGCATGTACCCGGTGGCCCCCTTGGGGCTGACGAGGCCCCCACGACCGCCGCTTTCAGCTGCTATCACGCTTTTGATAAGGTCAGGCGATAAGCCGGTATCCTTGGCTGCGCTCCTGACTGCGTCGTTAATTGGACCGCCGTCTTTGCCGAGACCGTTTATCAGGCTTTCACGGGCGACAAAATTTTGAGCGGTCTGCATTCCTTCAGGCGCTTGCGTTTGGTTGACGCGGTCGCCGCCGTACTGGTGTTGCTGAAGAACTCGGTTCGGCGCCGCAAAATTTTCTCGGGTTGCCTCATGGCGAATTTCATCCCGCGTAGTTTTCACATCGCGAGCGCTCGGCGGCGTGGCTGTAGCGAGCGCCGGCCTTGCGCCGGCAGTCGTTTGCCCGAAATCAGGCGCATTGCGCGCCATGTCGCCCTGTTCCGGCGGTCGAATACCTGATGCGTCGCGCCCCCGCAGCGCCGCCAACGCCCTGTCCTGGTGGTCCGCCATGTGCGCTTGTTGCGCCGGCGTGAAGCGGTTCGAGTACATCGTATCGCCGGAAGCGATGCGCATGGCGGCGGCGGTGAAAGCGCGGTCTTCATCGCCGGCGTAGTCCCGGCGGAGACTCGCCCCTTCGGTTTTGAGATAATCGTTGGCAGCCGCGGCCAGTTGCGGTGAGCGCGCCAGCATGGCGTTGAACGCCGCCGCCGCCTGACGGTCTTCCGCATTCTGCGGCCTTGCGATGCGGTTGACCGCCTCGCTTTCGCGGATTTGCACCTGATTACCGGTTTTTTGGGCGAAGCCGACGCTTTCTTGGTAGCTGCGCTGTTTCGCTTCGACATCTTGGGCAGCCGAGGAAATCTCTTTTTGGTCGTTCTTGGAAATGGCGTCGTGGGCGAGGCTGGTTTCCCCGTGCTGGAGATCACTGCTGATGGAGTTGCGCAGCGTTGCCTGAAGGCCTTCATTTTTCTGCAAAGATTGGACTAGGCCGCTGGCGAATTGCTCTTTCAAGCTGTTGGAATTGGTTGATTGGTCTGACCATGTCTGACCGACTGATCCCTCAGCCTGCAGTACTTTCCCGATTGCGGCCCCGGCGGCCGCGCCTACCATTCCGAAGGCGGCGCCCAGCAATTGTCCTGCATTTACGCCGCCTTTAATTGACCTTGACCATGTATCAACGGTGCGTTGATCCAACCCGTGCTCCTTCGCGAAGCTGGAGGCGTAGGAATCGACGTGAGAGCGCAGCGCGGAAGATGTCTGGTCATTGCTGGAGCCGTAGCTGTCCAGCGTTTTGACGCCGCGGCTCCAGTCGTCGCCGGCGGAGATCGAGCGCCCGAGCGCCGTGCTGAGCTTATCGGAATGGGTCGTCTGTGCGGTCTCCAGCGCAGAGCGGGCGGCTTGCGTGGTGCGAACGCCTTCATCCGAGAAGCTGTAGGTGTAGCCGCGGTCCTCCGTGCCGGTCATCGTCAGGCCGGAGACCGGATTTCGCTGAAGCTGACTCTGCTGGCTGGTGATGGGCGTCGAGTTGATGGCGTCGCGGGCGACGCGCTTTTCGTCGACAAAGTCCCCGCCGCTCTGAAGCTTGCGGGCGAAGGCGGTGGCGGCGATCGAGGTGCCGCCGTAGGCCAGCACCATCGTGAGCATCGGAACGGAGGCCGCCATTGCCTCGGCTGTCGCCAAATACTTTTGCAGCGGGCTGTCGGCTTGCAGAATCCCGGCCATGGAATTGAGCGCGAGGTTGGATTGCACTTCAAGCGCGCTCAGTTTTCCCGCCAGCGTCATTTGTATGTACAGGTTCACGATGGACATCACCGGCGTCCACATTTGAACCCACAGCAGCATCAGCAGGTACTTGCCGACGATCGTGATCCCCATCGGCCCCAGCGTGACCAGAAAGCCCATCACGGGCGTGATCGCGAAGATGAAGCCCTCGACGAAGGCCATCATCGGCTGGACGATGGAGCGGAAGAGCGAACTTTCGGCCATCCATGTGACCGCCCGCTGATTTTGCGCATCCTTGATCATCGTGGCGTAATAGCCCGACGCGTCGTCTTCGGCGGCTCTCAAGCCCACGGCGCGTTCGAACAGCGGCTGCAGCACCGCGGCGGTGATGAAGTCGTTGGGTGCCACGGTGGAGCCCAGCGCCGCCAGTGCGTCGCCGATTTTGGCGTCCACATCCGAAGATGAAGCTGTTTTGGGGAGATTGAGCGCCGGCGCCAGTTGCGCTGTTTTAAACTTCTCAAGGAAAGCCGGGAGTATGACGGATTTCAATTCCGGGAATGCGTCGCTACAGGTCGCTGTCGTCATGCCGCCCGAGCGATAAATGTTGGTCGTGAAAATCTGGCTGTCCCATTTCAGCGCTTCGGCGGCGTCGGGCGTGTTGTATATTTTTTCGGCGGTGATGCTGTTCTGCGTCAGTCCGATGCTGGTGCAGTACATGACATATTCCGTCCAGGACAGATTGAAGCTCGATTGCCCCCCTGCATAGGCGTTCGCGGTCCCGTAATTGACGGCCTCCATGCTCGACAGCCGCACTGCCTTCATCGTTTCCAGCGAAGATCCGAAGCCGTGTTGTGTCATGGCCGGCAGCGAAAAACCGGTCTCGAACAGGCTGGTCATGGTTGTGCCGATTTTGGACACCGTGCCGCCCGCCGCGGCGATGCCGAGCGGCACGTTATCAACTGTTCGGGCCTGCCCTGTATAGGCGTCGACGATCACGACCGAGGACGTCGAGCCGAACAATATCGAAAAAACAACCCACCCAAGGGCTGATTTCTGAATCTCGATCTTGCTTGCGCCGTTAATGATCGCTTGAAAACACACAAGCAACACGCCGAGCAGTAGGCCGATTTGTCCGGCGCGAACAAAGTCGCCTGAACCGGTGATCATTGCGACGGCGTTGATGACCTCATGCAAGAAGGCGGAATCGCCGATGCTGACAATTTCATACATGTCGGTCGTTACCGGACTGAACTTGGTTTGGGCAGCGCGAGCGGCTTCTTCTCAGCTGCTTGCGAAAGATAATAGAACTTCATGTATAGGTCGTGCGGGTTGCCGATCTTTTGCTGTTCCTTCAGGTATTCATTGCGCAGGTTTGCTCGAGCTTCCTTGATGTGCTCAAGCAGCTGCTGGACGAATGCGTGATCCTGCACGCCGGCGGCTGACTGAACCGCGCGAAAAAGGTCTTCGACCACCACATAGGCCAGCTCATAAGCGATATGCGGGGCCGCAGCATCGGCATAGGTTTCGGCCAGCCCTGAGCCGTAACGGGCCAGGCGAACGATCATGGCGGCCAGTTGGAAGCGTTGCGGCGACAAGAAAGCTTTGTCCGCTGCGGTCAAGGATCCCGAGTTGGCGGCTATCCGCGAAACAAGTCCCGGACTTCCGTTCTCACCATCTATCAGCTTCCGGCGCACCAACGGTTCAAAACCGCGGATGGTGATGGCGCCGGGGCTCGGGTTTTTACACCCGTCTTCCCCATGCGTATCGCATTTTAAGGTGTTGACGGCGGCCGAACCCATGTTGCCGTGAATGATGTCGGCGAATGTCAAGCGGTTGCCGGAAACCGGGATGATCCGTGGGGCTTTGCCCTTGCCGTCGTCGGAATCCTCTTGCTCCCCGATAATGACCGTGCCGGTGATGTTCATCATGGCCTCTAGAAGCGCGGTGTCGCCGTACTGAAACCAACCGGATACCGTTTGCGCCTTTAAGGCGCGCCAGACCAGGTTGCCTGTGATCACCTTGCCGTATCGGTCCGGATTGGCTTGCTGGGCTTGTGAGAGCGGATCGACGCCGGTCGTAGTGGTGTTGGTCTGGAAAAGGTCTCCCCAACCTTCGCCAAGAGAAATCAATGCGCCTTTCTGACGCATAGACTCGAGCGGCGCCTCTAGGGCCTTATCAACTAAGAATTTCGCTGCTTTGCAGCTGTTGGAGAACATCTGATTGAGTTGCTGTATCGCCTTTTGAAGTTGCTCAAGGATGGCGGCGCAGTCAGGACACATGGCGCCCAACGCCAGCTTAAAAGCGTAGCCGGCGGCGTTGGCGGCGATGTTCCGCAGCAGCTGCACGAACTGCTCAGCTGAGATAAAGCTGAAGGAGCCGCCGAACAGATCGATGCCGCCGCACCCCGCTTCGAAAGACGGCGGAACGAAGGAGATCAGGTTTTCGTTTGAGATGTGATTTTTGACGGTCAACTCCCCGCCGGTGAAGCCGCCGCGGCGCTGCGTCTCCCAGCGACCTGCTGCGGTGACGTTGGACATCGACCCGAACAATCCGTCAATTTCGTTTTGCAGATCGGCGTGCGTCGCGCCAGGCGCCAGCGCCAAAAACAATGTGAAAGCGGCGGCGAGGAGCTTCGGCTTTCTGATCACTGTTTTGTTCCCTTGATGAAATCGAGAAATGCCGCCGGTTCGCCGGCAGCGGATGCTGTGATCGGCAGTGGCTTCGGACGAACGACCGGGCTGGTGTCGTCGTATTCTTCCTGGCTGATCCATCCGGCGTTGAGCGCCTGGATCAAGGCGCGGGTCTTCAAATCCTGAATCGACAGCATGCCGCGGCCCAGCACTTGGAAACCGTCGGGCGGGCGGACCAAAACGGTGGTCGGCGTGCGTTCCACGCCGAGGCGCGAGGCCTGCCCCTGATCGGGCCGCCAATCAGGGAAAAGGCCGCTGGGCAGCGGTTTGGCGTCGAGAGACACCGCGATGATTTTAAAGCCGTAAAGCCTCGACATGGCCGCTACGACCGGCGCCTGTTCAACGCAATAGGCGCAGGTGCTGGAGAAGAAGAACCAGATGCCAGCCGATTCCGACAATCGCTTTAGGGCGGCGTCGGTGTTCTGCCCTGCTAGCTTGTTTTGGAGGTTCGCGCCATAAGTCGCGGTTGGTCGCGACGAGATTTCGTCGAGATAGGGATCACCCGGAACAATACGCTGCTGCATGTTGGTGAAGGCCGAGGCTTTGTCCATCATGATGCGTTGGACAACGTAGTAGGCTCTGACGTTCTGGGGTGTCGGCGCGTCGAGCGCTCGGTCCAGGTACTTGCCTAGGTTTTCCCTTATCCATGCGGCGGTTCCGAACTCCGGCGGGGCAGGGGAGCCCGGCGGTTGTTTCGTCTCAGGCTGTTTGGCTGCAGGGGGCGGCTCTTTGGCCGCCTCTTCGTGAGGGGGCTCTTCCGTAACGGGAGGTGGGTCTTCATACCAGAACCAGCCGCGGCTATGGTCCGCCCAATACGACTGCGCCCCCGCGGCCGTGGGGGCGGCGGTGATCAGAAAAGCGGTCAACGCTGGCATCAAAGCGGTTATCGGGCTCATGGAAGAATGCTAATCGGATTGGGCGCTTCCTCGCTCCCTCGCAACATTCAGATTTTCGTGATTTTCCGACGGTGTCGCGAAGGCCGCAGAAAAAAAGGCAGCCCGCAGCGATCCGTGAGGATCGTTGCGGGCTGCCTTGACTGGTTCAAGCCGGGGACGTGGTGCGCGTCCAGGGATTGTCCGAGGTCTCTTCGTCGCCTCGACGAGCGTTGAACCGCTCGCAGGCCGCATTGAAATCCAGTTTTGCGTCACGGCGGGAGTTCATGCGCCTGCCGATATAAACGCCGACGCCGTTTTGGTCGCGGGCGACGGTGCGGAAACAGCCGCCGGCGCGGGACGCGATTTTCAACAGCCGAATGACCATGCCGTCGTTCGTGAGAGCGGTTTCAAGGGAGATGTCGTCAGGGCGGCTCGTCAAGGCGCCGGCGTTGTACAGCGTGTGCTGCGCGAAAAGCGTGAGGCGATACATCATCGTGCGCGTGCTCCTGTAAAAAGCGGAACGCGCGCCTCCCCTGGCGGGACAGCGACGTGTCCCGTACGGGGTTGATTGAATGCCGGTTTAAAACCGGCGGGTTGTCAGGCGGTTGACGCTGGGTTTATCGACCTCAGCTGGTCGTCCGGAATGGGCGTTGCGCTCAACCCGGAATTTGCGCTCAGCTTCAAACGTGGGCGCAGTGGAGCCACATTTGTAGCACGGGGCGTCGCAAAACGGAAGTCGATGCTCATTATTCAATTGAATTTAATTCGCAGACTTTCGCAGAGAAAAGTGCAAAAAATCTGCATTTATCGAAGTGGCGCGTTAGTTTGGAAGCGCCTATTGTATTAGTGTAGATGGTGTCGTTGATAGAGAATGGAAGTATAAGTCAAGGATAAGAATATGACAATTAATGGTAATAATCAAAAAATTGATATTGCGGCGGCTAATTTGCCGCCGGGAAACATCGTTGTATATGAATTCGGCGTGCGGTTAGATAAGGACTGCTTGAGTGAAGTCATGAACCAAATCATGGCGGCTCGCCGACTTTACAATGATCTTATTGCTGAAATTCGGGAAGTTGTATCTGCGGCGAATGCATATGTGATGGATCGTGCGCCTCCGGATGTCCGTAACCTTAAGACCGGAATCGAAGCGCTTACGGAGCAGTTCAGCGCGGCGAAAGTATCAGGTGATGAGCCGGAAATGTCGCGAATAGCTGGTGAGCGACGGGAGAAATGGAAAATTTTATCGACAGCTTTAAAGTCTGTTCGATCTGAACATAAGGCCTTTCTGCAGGAGCAATTCTATTCGCGCATCGGGAAGAGCTCATCCCGCCAGACCTATAGGCTCCGCTGTGCAGCAGTTGATGCCGGTCTTGGCTGGGGGACCGCAAATGCAGTTCTTGACGCTGCGATGGTCGCATTCAAAAAATCAATGGCCTTCGGTCGGGCGCCGCGTTTCGCAATCGGGGCCGAAATCAACGCGGATTGCCTTACGCTGCAATTCACATCGCCGGGCGGACAGCCTGCGGCAAATATAATCGGCGGCCAGAATCGGGAATTGTCCATGGACTTGCCCGGTCGCGGCATAGGACGGCGATGCTATGCGCCGTTTCGTTTTCGGCTTGGCGCCGCCAAGGCCGGTGTTTACGCCACGGGAACGTGGCAATATCATCGGCCGATTCCGGACAGCGCTCGGATTGGATTGGCAAGGCTGGTGCGTCGCCGAACCGGCGATAAGTTTTCCTTCGCGATCCAGCTTATGATGACGCTGCCAAGTGCGATTGTTGATCCGGTCGCCGGCGCTAATGTCGCTGCCGGTAAACGGGGTCGCTTGGCGACTGTGCATTTCGGGTGGTCTGCGGACGTAGAGGGTCGGCGGGTGGCGGGTGTTGCCGAGAGCGCCGAATATGCCGCCGCGAGCATCTTGCAGTTGCCCCCCCAAATCGAATCTGCCCTTCAGAGATCGGCTGATATCCAGGCGTCTCGTGATGTTGAGCGGGATAAGATCGTCCCCAGAATCAAACAAATTTTGATTGCCGATGAGGAAAGTGAGGCGGCTCGCGAGATCGGCAGGCTACGCAGCACAGTGGCGCAGCACATATCAGCTAATCGCCTTCATCGGACATGTCGTCTGCTTTCCGCGGCGGGGCCGCTCCCTGAATGGCTTGAGTCGTGGCGAAAAGATGATCGGCGGGCTTGGGAGGCGGCGACGCACATTGCCCGGCGCGCCAGATGCGCGCGTCGGGATTTTTACCGAGAAGTCGCAATTGGCCTCGGGCGTCGCTTTGATGTGATTGCGATAGAGCCGCTGGACCTTAAGGGGGCGGCGCTCAAGGTCAATAAAGTGACCGGAGAAAAAAACGAACTCGGTCGCAAAGCTCGATCAGGGCGATGTGTCGCTGCAATATCCGAGCTTACAGGCGCGATTCGTTGGGCGGCTGTCAAAACCGGAACTGCCGTGCTGGAATTAAAAGGTGAAACCTCTCGATGCTCGGTCTGTGGCGGTGAAACAATCGCCTCGCAGGATGACTTGCAGGTGCTGAACTGCCGGAACTGTCAGGCCATCCTTGATCGCAAGCGCAACGGCGCAGTGTCGGCGTGGCGGATCGTCAACGCTGATTATGAAAATTCGGTGGCCGAGTTTTGGTTTTCCCGCAGGCAAATATTACAGGACCGGGAGGCGGCAAAAACGGAGAAGTTGACAAAATTGGCTAACGGTCGGCGTGAGGCGCGAACCCCAAGTGAGCAGAAAGGCGCCTGATGGTTCGCGGTTGTTTTGAATCAACGTGTTACATAAACCTGTGCAACGCGTTATGATGGTTTTTGTGTGCGTACGTACAGATTCGCAAAATGCTCATCGAGTGTTCTTGAAAATCAAAGAGCTTGAGTTTATAGAGGTTCAATCGCCATTTCAGCGGCGTTGTAGCTGAGACGGGATAAGCGTTGAGCCGATTAACCCAGCCTCAGACGGTTCGTTTGCCATTTCAGCGGCCTCGTAGCTGAGACAACACTCAACATTTCTGGGGTTTTTGATGTCCAAAGGTTCATAGGCCATTTCAGCGGCCTTGTAGCTGAGGCTATCAGCTACTCACGACGAGAGGATCAGTCTCAGGGTTCATTCGCCATTTCAGCGGCGTTGTAGCTGAGACCGCTATGTCGAGCTGGTCATCGGAAACGCGCTCCGGTTCATTGGCCATTTCAGCGGCCTCGTAGCTGAGACGGCGAGTTTTGGGCCGATTGGCTTCGACAAGCGGCAGGTTCATTGGCCATTTCAGCGGCCTCGTAGCTGAGACGAAGGTTGACGGCTGTCGTCCGATCAACCCCAATGTCGTTTACGTCCCTTACACAGCCAAAACCGCTCTTAGTATTTCCATAATATTAATTATCGATGCTAGGCTGACAAATAGGACAGTTTCTATTCTGAAGCGCGACTTTTGTTTAAAGGCAATCGCTTTCAGTGCGGTTGCGTGAGCCCTGTCCAAGCGCTACTAATGAACGCGCGAAAATGGATGGGGATGCCTGATGCTTCTCGATAAAAAGGAGAATGAAGCCGATTTCAAACGGGAATTTGCCGAGTTAACCGGACATAATACCAATTCTTGGCAGCTGCGTCTGTTCAAAAATTTTGTCAAAGGCGATGTTCCTGCGGCGCTGGACTTGCCTACCGGCCTGGGCAAGACCTCGGTTATGGCGGTGTGGCTGCTGGCGCGGCGGCGTAACCCCACCTTACCACGGCGGCTGGTTTATGTGGTCGACCGGCGGGCGGTAGTGGACCAAGCTTCGACGTTGGCCGAAAAGATGGCCGAAAAACCGGCGGCGCTGGCCGGTGGCCGGCTGGTCGTCTCCACCTTGCGCGGCAAGCGCCCGGACAACCGGCGCTGGCTGGAAGACCCGGCGGGGGAGGCGATCATCGTCGGCACTGTCGATATGATTGGTTCGCGGTTGCTGTTCTCCGGCTATGGCGCGTCCG
Source organism: uncultured Azospirillum sp. (assembly GCA_937960755.1). Taxonomy (GTDB): domain Bacteria; phylum Pseudomonadota; class Alphaproteobacteria; order Azospirillales; family Azospirillaceae; genus Azospirillum. The sequence goes on along the minus strand of CALGOL010000473.1, from coordinate 5,259 downwards.
CCGGCATGCGGCCCTATCACGCCGGGTTGCTGGCGGCGGACAGCCTGTTCGTGCTGGACGAGGCGCATTTGTGCCCGGCCTTTCAGGGGCTTTTGACCGCGGCGGGCGACGACCCGGCGCTCAAGGGCGCGGCGGCGGCGGACTTCCCCGTCAAGCCGGTGCGGCTGCTCAGCCTGTCGGCCACCGGACGGGGGGATCATGCCGGCGCGTTTCGCCTGACCGATCAAGACCTTGACGACCCGTGGATCAAAAAGCGCTTCACGGCGCAAAAGCGCCTGAGTGTGGTGGAGGAGGCTTGCGCGAAAAAAGGCCTTTCCGCCCGTCTGGCCGAAGAGGCCCAGGAGTTGGCGGCGCAGCACCCCGGCGCCCGCATCGTCGTCTTTGTCCATTCCCGTGAAGACGCAGTGAAAATCGCCGAAAAACTGGCGAAAACCGGAGATTGCACGCTGCTGACCGGCGAACGGCGGGTCAATGAACGCGAACAGATATTCAACCAACTGAAAGAGCTGGGCTTCATCCGCGACGACGCCCCGCTCGCGATTCGGGACAAGCCGGCCTTTCTGGTCGCCACCGCGGCGGGGGAAGTAGGCGTGGACCTCGACGCCGACCACATGGCGGGCGACCTGGTGGAGGTTGAGCGGATGATCCAACGGCTGGGGCGGGTCAACCGGTCCGGCGGACGGACCGCGGAAATCCGCCTTGTCGCGGCCGCTGAACAGGAAAACCTTGCAACTCTTTTAGCGCCGCTCAAAGCGTTGCCGGACGGCGACGCTTCGCCGCGCGCCTGGCGGGATTTGCGGGCGTCGCATCCGCAGTTGATCGACGCGGCGACGACACCGGAGCCGTTGCGCCCGCGGCTGCGCCGCGCCGATCTGGAGGCATTGGCGATGACCGCCCTGCCCGATCATCCCGGCCGCCCCGACCCGCGCCCATTCTTCCGCGGCTGGGAAGAGGAGGAGGAGCCGCAGGCGACGGTGTTCTGGCGACATCGGCTGCCGTGGCGGGAGGGCGCCGATCAACCGGCGCCGGGCGAGGTGACGGAATACTTCGCCGCCGCCCCGCCGCAATTGCGCGAAATGCTGGAGGCGCCGGTCAAGCGCATTGAAGAAACCTTGCGCAAGCGGGCGAAGGCGTTGGCGGAGCGAGACGGCGCCGACCAGCGGACGGTGCTCATCCTCGGTCCCGACCGCAGTTTTCGCCGGGCGTTGACGCTGAACCAACTGGCGAAAACCAAAGAAAAGATCATCGCGCCGGGCGAGGTGGTCGTCGTCGCCCGCGCGCTGGGCGGATTGGGGACGGAAGGGCATCTTGACGCCAAAGCCGACGCGGCGGCGCATCCCGGCTGCCTCGACGACGGGACTTGGGAAGACGTCGATTGGCGGTTCGTCGTGTCGGGGGAGCCGGCCCCTGCCCCCGCCCCTGCCCCCGACGTCGACTCCGACTGGCGCCCGGTCCGCCGCTTCGCCCTCGACGTGGAAGAAAACAAGGTGCTGACGGTCTATGTCGCCCGCGCGCCCGGTGGGGAACGGCGCGGCGACCCGGCGGTCGGACGGCGGGAGCAGGGCTTGGCCGAGCATCTGGCCGACGTTGAGAGCGAAGCAGCGGAACTAGCGTGTCGGCTGGAGCTGACGGCGCGGCAAGCCGCCGTTTTAAAAATCGCCGGCCGCCTGCACGATCTAGGTAAGAATCGTAAAATCTGGCAAGACGCGATGAACGCGCCCAAGACCGGGCGGCCCTACGCCAAGACCACGGGCGGCGGCGACCCGCGGGCGCTCAACGGCTACCGTCACGAATTCGGCTCGCTGGCTGACGGGGAAAAAGATGGCGAACTGGCGAGGCTGCCGGCGTTCGACCGTGATCTGGTCCTGCATCTGACGGCGGCGCACCACGGTTACGCCCGCCCGGTGATCCATGCCTATGACCCGGACCGCCGGCCCGGCGAGAGCGACGCGCGGGCGGCGGAAGCGGCCTTACGTTTCGCTCGGCTGCAAAAGGCGCTGGGGCCGTGGGGGCTGGCGTGGTGGGAAGCGATGCTGCGCGCCGCCGATCAGCAGGCCTCCCGCAAGTGGGACAGGGGCGACGACCATGGCTGAGGCGCGGATTCCGGTGGATTTACGCAATCCGGGACAGGTTTTCGCCTGTCTGGGATTGATGGAGGCGGCGGAGATTTTGTTCGCCGGGGCCGAGGTGACGGGCGGCTATTGCTGGGAAGCCGGGGCGACGCAGGCGCAATTCCGCCTTGACGTGACGGACGTCGCCGACCCGGTGCTGGAGATTTTGCGCTTTTTGCACGGGGCGGAAGCGGTGGCCCTGGCCCCCAACGGGTCGGAATTGCGGGCGGAAGAAAAGGGCGTCGCCACTGCGCCCTATGGCGACGCGGGCGTCTATCCTTGTCCGCCGCCGAAAACCCCCGCAGCTTTGCCGGCGGAATTGCGCCGCGGCGCCGTCGCCCTGCCGCTGGGGCATTGGGCCGACGGCAGACACATCGGACGCGATAACGTGAAATTCTGGGCCGGGGCGGGCGGCTATTCCGGCGCGGCGCTGGCCCGCGACGCGCTGGATCCGATCAGCAGGCTGGGCGACAACGCGCTGACGGTCGTGGCGACTGATCCCTTCGCCTTCACCGCGCCGCAGACCAGCAGCTTTCGGTTTGATTGGCGGCGGGATTACGTGCCGATGGATTTGGGCTTTTCGCCCAACGATCACAAATCCACGATGACGATGCAGGGCTATCCGCTGGTGGAGTTGCTGGCGGCGGCGGGGCTGGAGCATGCGAGGCCCCGGCGGCTGGAAAACAAACTGCATTACCGTTACGGCGTCAGCGACGTGATGCTGCCCCCTGCATTGGCCCGCGCGGTTTTGGGGGCGCAGGCGGTTTGCGGTCCGATACGGATTTTCTCGATGACGCTCGGCTGGCCCAGCAAGGAAGGCCAAGCCCGCTGCATCATCAACGCCCTTGAAGTTTCCAACCAAGAGGATGAACGGCGATGACCGAGGCCGTAGCTTTGACCCATGAAATAATCGACGCCTGGGCCGACGACCTGCGCGGCCCGGTCGCCCTGACGCTGAAACAAAAGCTGACGCCGGCGGAAGGCGACGGCGGGGTGATTTTCCCCCCCACCTACGCCTCTGACAAGCACCCCTATTGCATCGACGAGTTGGCGGACGGCACGAAAACCGCGCTGATCGACAGCGTCGGCTCGCAGGCCAACCGTATGGAGCCGATCTTTATCAAGGCGGCGGAAGGACGCAGCCCGAACCCGTTGGCGAAGCTGGTCCCGCAGGTGGAGATTGTGGTGGACGGCGGGCGGCCGGATCGGGTGTCCATTATGTCCGCCGGGCACCGGCTGGGGGACGCGATCATTCGCGCCTCCGATCTGGCCGACGACGCCAAGGCGGCGTTTAAAGCGTTTTTGGATCACGGCGACGCCGCGCCCATCGCCAAGCTCGCCCCGACCTCCCTGGTGTTCGGCGCGTGGGACAGTCGCGACACCCACGCCAAACTGCCGCGCATCGTGCAGTCGGTGGTGCGGGCGTGGAACGTCAGCGTGCTGAAACGGTCGGCGCAGTACGGCCCGCCGGTGGATTACGCCGCGCTGGCGGTGTTCACCGACGATGAAAAGAAAAAGGCTGAAGGCAATTCAAAAAGCCCCTTGGCGCAGCGCGGTTTCGTGCATGTGCCGTCCACTGACGATCCGGGCGGGATCATCGCCCATGGCGGCGTCACCCGCGACGTCACCGTCAATTTGACGGCGCTGCGGCGATTGGACGGGGAAAACGGCCAAGCGCTGCGCCGCTATGTTCTGGGTCTGGCGCTGGTCGCCGCCGCCGAACCGTTGGACGGCTATTTACGCCAAGGCTGCCTTTTGACCCCCGACTTCAATACGCTGGCTGATTGGGTGTTGGTGAACCGCGACGGAACGCGGCGCAAGGCGGCGCTCACCGCCGATATGGCGCTGGATTACGCTGAACGGACGGCGTCGGCGTTCGGCGTCGGCGAGAACCGGGAGGCCCGGTTTGATAAAGCCAAGGCGAAAGCGGATTTGAAAGCCAAGGACTGACCGGAAGGAGGTCGGCATGTCCGGCGCGCAACACCCATCTCATGCGCTCGTGGTCGAAGTCCGCCTGTTGACCGGGCGCTATCACGGCGTACGCGATAACGGCGCGGCGGATTGGCCGCCCGCGCCGCTGCGGCTGTTTCAGGCGCTGGTCGCCGGCGCCTACGGCGGGCGCTGGACGGCGGAGGATGAAGCGGTCAAGGACGCGGCTTTTTCCTGGCTGGAGAACCTGGACCCGCCGGTCATCGCCGCCCCCGCCGTACGTGCGGGCGTCCCCATCAATGCCTTTGTGCCCAACAACGACCTCGACGCGGTCGGCGGCGACATGGGGAAAGTCGGGGAGATTCGCGCCGCTAAAACCTTCCGCGCCCGCATCGTGCAGGGCGACGCGCCGTTGCTGTATGTCTGGGGCTTCGACGGCGCCGACCCGGCGCAACAGACGTACGCTGCGGAAATCGCCCGGCTGGCGGAACGGCTGCACACCCTGGGCTGGGGCCTTGACGCCGCCTGCGCGCGGGCGGAAATCACCGACATGCAGACCGCCGAAGACCGCCTCAACAGCTATCCCGGCGCGGTGCGGCGCCCGGGGCGTCCGGGGAAAAGCGGCGATCCGCTGCGCCCGCTGCCCGGAACGTTGGTCAGTTTAAAGCGCCGCCACGCCGAATTGGGGACGCAGTTTCAGCAATCGGGCAAGAAATTGCTCATCGCCCGCGCGTCGAAAGCGTACGGCGCGCCGGTGGCGTACGGTGCAGCGCCCCGCCGGCTGCTGTTTGATTTGCGTAATGAGCAGGGCGGCTTCGCCCCGTGGCCGCTCTGCGCCGCCGCCGAACTGGTGCGCTTGGTGCAGGAAGCGGCGACCGCCCGTCTGCCGGAAGCGGCGGCGCTGATTAAGGGGCGCCGCGGCGCAACGGAGGCGGACAAGGCGGCGCGGGTGCGGCTGACGCCGCTACCCTCCATCGGTCATAACCATGCCGACCCGTCGATCCGCCGTTTGTTGGCGGAGCTTCCCCCCGCCTGCCCGCTGGACGCCCGCGCGTTGGCTTGGGCGTTGAACGGCGCCGAAACGGCGGACGACTGCCGGCTTGTTCCCGCCGCGGATTGGTCGATGGTCGATCATTACGGCCTGAACGGGGCCTTTTCCATCTGGCGCACCGTCACCCCCGCCGTGTTGCCGGTAACGCCGTCCCGTAGCGGTCGAATC
>CALGOL010000472.1 GCA_937960755.1 uncultured Azospirillum sp. | reverse complement strand
CACGGCAAGACCTCGCTGACCGCCGCGATCACCAAGATCCTGGCCGAAACCGGCGGCGCCACCTTCACCGCCTACGACCAGATCGACAAGGCGCCGGAAGAAAAGGCCCGCGGCATCACCATCTCGACCGCCCACGTCGAGTATGAGACCACCAACCGCCACTACGCCCACGTCGATTGCCCGGGCCACGCCGACTATGTGAAGAACATGATCACCGGCGCGGCGCAGATGGACGGCGCGATCCTGGTGGTCTCCGCCACCGACGGCCCGATGCCGCAGACCCGCGAGCACATCCTGCTCGCCCGTCAGGTCGGCGTGCCGGCGCTGGTGGTGTTCATGAACAAGTGCGACCAGGCCGACGATCCGGAATTGCAGGAACTGGTCGAGCTGGAAATCCGCGAACTGCTGTCGTCCTACGACTTCCCTGGCGACGACATTCCGATCATCAAGGGCTCGGCCCTGTGCGCGCTGAACGACAGCAACGCGGAATTGGGCCGCGACGCCGTTCTGAAGCTGATGGCGGCGGTTGACGAATACATCCCGCAGCCGGAACGTCCGAAGGATCGTCCGTTCCTGATGCCGATCGAAGACGTCTTCTCGATCTCGGGCCGCGGCACCGTGGTGACCGGCCGCGTCGAACGCGGCATCATCAAGGTCGGCGAAGAAATCGAAATCGTCGGTCTGAAGGACACCGTCAAGACCACCTGCACCGGCGTGGAAATGTTCCGCAAGCTGCTGGATCAGGGCGAAGCCGGCGACAACATCGGCGCGCTGCTGCGCGGCACCAAGCGTGAAGACGTCGAGCGTGGTCAGGTTCTGGCGAAGCCGGGCACCATCACCCCGCACACCGTGTTCACCGCGGAAGCGTACATTCTGACGAAGGAAGAAGGCGGCCGTCACACCCCGTTCTTCACCAACTATCGTCCGCAGTTCTACTTCCGCACCACCGACGTCACCGGCATGGTCAAGCTGCCGGAAGGCACCGAAATGGTGATGCCGGGCGACAACGTGTCGGTCGAAGTCACCCTGATCGCCCCGATCGCCATGGATGAAGGCCTGCGCTTCGCCATCCGTGAAGGCGGCCGCACCGTCGGCGCCGGCGTCGTCGGCAAGATCATTAAGTAAGTTTCGGCGGCCCTCGGGTTGCTGAAAACAAAAAGGCCGGCGGGAAACCGCCGGCCTTTTTTGTCGTATGCGCGCATCTTGCAACTTATTGATTGTATTCAACTTTATCTCGTCACCCCGGCCCCCGCCTTCGCGGGGATAAACTCCGGCCGGGGTCCACCTCATAAGAAACGTTGTCGAAAAGGTGGATACCGGCCTTCGCCGGTATGACGGCGTCGGGTCAATTATTTGGCGATTGGATAATATAGAGCGCAACTACCGGTCAAGCGGCTTCGCCGAGGAAATCGAATCCGGCGTTCTCCACCACCTGCTTCACCGTGTCGGCCGCCACCTCGCCCTTGACCGACACCAGCCCGGCGGCGTGATCGACGGCGAATTCAGCGTCCGGCGCCGCTTTGCTGAGCGCTGCGCTCACCGATTTGGCGCAACCGCCGCAAGTCATGCCGGCGACTTTATAAGTCTTGCTCATTTAACATCTCCATTTTTAAGCGTGTGGGAAGAGGACTGCTTGGCGGCGACCACGGCGCTGAGCGGAACCAGCGTCAGCCCGCGCTTGGGCAACTCCGGCAGCCAGCGCGTTAAAGCGTCAATCGTCACGTCGTGGGGGTGGCCGATGGCGGTGGCGACGCCGTGCTGTTTGGCGAGCGTCTCCAGTCGCGCCAGCGCTTTGGCGACTTCGCCCGCGGTCATGACGTGATCGAGAAAGACGTCGCGCCCGGCCCACGGCGCGCCGATTTCCGCCGCCAGGGCCATGCCGACGCTGGCCGGGGCGGTGCGGCTGTCGTACCACAGATAGCCGCGCCGGTTTATTTCGGCGATGATCGGCCGCAGCGCCGCGCGGTCGGCGGTGAAGCGGCTGCCCATATGGTTATTGACGCCGACGAAGCCGCTAAACCGTCCCAGCGCCCGATCAAGCCGGCGGAGGTTTTCGTCGACGCTCAGCGAGGTCAGCAGCGCGTCGGGTCCGGGATTGACGCGGATCGACGGCTCCATCGGCAGATGCAGCATCAACTCATGCCCTGCGGCTTTGGCGGCGGCGGTTTGCGCCGGCAGGTCGTCGGCGTAGGGCAGCCATGACAAGGTCAAAGGACCGGGCAGTTTCACTGTGCGGGCGGAGCGCTTGCGGTCCAGCCCCATATCGTCGATCACCACCGCCACCATGGGCCGGCCAGCCGGCGCATGAAACGCCACGGCGTTGGCGCGCCACGGCGGCGGCCCCTC
>CALGOL010000471.1 GCA_937960755.1 uncultured Azospirillum sp. | reverse complement strand
CCACGCCGTTCATGCGCGATCAGCCTCCCGGCCTGCCCCCCGATCTGGCGGCCAAGCTGTTCACGCTCAAGCCCGGCGAGACGGCGACCGCCGACACCGGCGACGCTCAGGTGATCGCCCGGTTGAAAGAAATCATTCCAGCCGACCCGGCGACGCAAGCCGACACGCTGGCGGCGGTGGAAACCACCGTGGCGCAAGGGATGGAGCGCGACTTGCTCGATCAGCTGGTCGGCGCGCTGCAACAGCGCTGGCCCATCGTTCTGCACCACGACCGCATTAACCGGCTTTACAGCCAGAACTAAAATACCGCTTTAGTAAAGCGCGCCGGCCCGACGCCGGCGCCCGCCCCACCACCCGATACGCCCCATCGCCTGAAAAAGGACCAGGATCGTGACCGTTCAGCCCGCTTTTCCCGCCTTCGCCGAAACCTACGACGCAGGTCGGGCGCAGGTCGTGTGGCGGACGCTGCAAAGCGATCTGGAAACGCCGGTGTCGGCGTATCTTAAGATCGCCGACGGTCGCCCCTTCGCCTTCCTGCTGGAATCCGCCGAACGGGGCGCCGGGGCGCGCCGCGACCGCTACTCCATCATCGGCTGCAAGCCCGATCTGATTTGGAAGTGCCGCGACGGCGCGGCGTCGATCAACCGCGACGCGCTGTTCGACGCCGACGCCTTCCAGCCGGCGGGCGCCGCGCCGTTGGACAGCTTGCGGGCGCTGGTGGACGAATGCCGCTTTGACGTGCCCGCCGGCTTGCCGCCGATGGCCGCCGGCCTGTTCGGCTATCTCACCTACGACATGGTGCGGCTGATGGAGCGGCTGCCGGACGACAACCCGGACGAGCTGAACATCCCCGACGCCATCTTGACCCGGCCTTCGCTGGTGGCGATTTTCGACAGCCACACCGACAGCGTCACGCTGGTGGCCTCGGTTTTCCCACGGGCCGGCGTCAGCGCCATCGACGCCTACGCCCGCGCGGTGGAGCGGATCAACGACGCCGCCGCCGACCTGCAACGTCCGCTGCCTTATCGGCGCGAGCCGCGACAGGACGCCGCCCTGCCGGTGCAGGCCACCAGCAACACCAGCCGCGAAGAATTCCACGCCATTGTTGAAAAGGCCAAAGAATACATTCGCGCCGGCGACATCTTCCAAGTGGTGCCGTCGCAGCGGCTGCGGCTGCCGTTCAAGCTGTCGCCTCTGGCGCTTTATCGCGCCTTGCGCCGGCTCAACCCGTCGCCGTTCCTGTTCCATCTCGATTTCGGCGAGTTGTCCATCGTCGGCTCCAGCCCGGAAATTCTGGTGCGTCTGCGCGACGGCAAGCTGACCATCCGCCCGCTGGCCGGCACCCGCAAGCGCGGCGCGACCGCCGAAGAAGACCAGGCGTTGGCCGCCGACCTGCTGGCCGACCCGAAGGAACTGGCCGAACACCTGATGCTGCTGGACCTTGGGCGCAACGACGTCGGTCGGGTGGCGAAGATCGGCACGGTCAAGGTCACCGCCAAGATGCAGGTGGAGTACTATAGCCACGTCATGCATATCGTCTCCAATGTCGAAGGCGAGATCGATCCGAAGTATTCGGCCATCGACGCGCTGATGGCCGGCTTCCCGGCTGGCACGGTGTCGGGGGCGCCAAAAGTGCGGGCGATGGAGATCATCGACGAGTTGGAAAAAGCGCGCCGCGGCGTTTACGCCGGCTGCATCGGCTATTTCGGCGCCGGCGGCGACATGGACACCTGTATTGCGCTGCGTACGGCGGTGCTGAAAGACGGCATGCTCTATGTTCAGGCCGGCGCCGGTCTGGTGGCCGACAGCAACCCGGAATCGGAATATCAGGAAACCGTCAATAAGGCCCAAGCGCTGATCCGCGCCGCCGAAGCGGCGATCCGAGCGGCCGACGCCAGTTGATCGTCGCTCGCGTTGCGCAGCAAGGGAGTTGTTGGTTTGCGCCCCGCCGCCGTCTATGCTGGCGATCCCCGTACTGTTCGCCGGAAAGCGTCGCCATAGCGTCGTGAAAACCCCAATCGTCCCATTGCCGCCCAAGGTGGTTCGCGCCCGCCTCGCCGCCACGGCGATGGCGTTGCTGTTGCTGGCGGGCGTCGCGCTGCAAGTTCAAGCGTCGTACAACGCGGCCGTGGCGGCGGCCGAGACCACGGCGCGCGCGCTGGTCAAGGCGGTGGCGGAGC
>CALGOL010000470.1 GCA_937960755.1 uncultured Azospirillum sp. | reverse complement strand
TACGAGATTACAAGGTGACTGGAGTTCAGACGTGTGCTCTTCCGATCTCTTACGCAGGCCAACGGGTTGCCGGCGTAAGTGCCGCCCAGCCCGCCGGGGTCGACCGCGTCCATCACCGCGGCGCGGCCCAGCACGCCCGACAAGGGGAAGCCGCCGGCCAGCGACTTCGCCATGGTGACAAGATCGGGCTCGACGCCGGAATGGGAGATGGCGAACAGTTTGCCGGTGCGGGCGAAGCCGGTCTGCACTTCGTCGGCGATCAACAGAATGCCATGCTTGTCGCAAATCTGGCGCAGCGCCCGCAGCAGCTCCGGCGGGGTGATGAGGAAGCCGCCCTCGCCCTGCACCGGTTCAATAACGATGGCCGCGACTCGGTCGGCGGGGATGTCGGCGGCGAAGACGAAGTCAAGCGCCCGCAGCGATTCGGCCACCGTCACGCCGCTCTGCACCGACGGGAACGGCACGTGGAAGACGTCGGCCGGCATCGGGCCGAAGGCGCGCTTATAGGGCATGACCTTGCCGGTCATCGCCATGGTCATCATGGTGCGGCCGTGGAAACCGCCGGAAAAGGCGATGACGCCGGAGCGGCCGGTGGCGGCGCGGGCGATCTTCACCGCGTTTTCCAGCGCTTCCGCCCCGGTGGTGAGGAAAATCGTCTTGGCCGGGCCGGAGAACGGCGCGGCGGCGTTCAGCCGTTCCGCCAGCGCGACATAGGGCTCATAGGCCATCACCTGAAAGGCGGTGTGGGTGAAGCGCTCGGCCTGTTTGGCGACGGCGGCCATCACCTTGGGGTGACGGTGACCGGTGTTGAGCACGGCGATGCCGCCGGCGAAATCGACGTAGCGCTTGCCGTCGACGTCCCAGATTTCGGCGTTTTCCGCCCGATCGGCGAACACGGGCGTGGCGACGGAGACGCCGCGCGGAATGGCGGCGTCGCGGCGGGCGAGAAGGTCGGCGTTGGTGGAAGCGCTCATCGGTCGAAATCGCCTGTGATCGGAGGGTGACGGGAGGCCGCCATCACAACCCGAACTTTGGTTCCGGATAAGGCGCTAAATTTACCACCATTGGTGACTTTTTATCACCATATGCGGCGCAAAGAAAAACGGGCGTCCCAAAGGGGATGCGCCCGTTTTTCTTAAACCCGCGCCGAATAAAGCACGCCGTTCAGGCGAACGCGAGAAGTCGGGCCGCCATGCGCGGCCGCGATCTTGCCCGATTCGTCTTACTTGATCTTGGCTTCCTTGAATTCGACGTGCTTGCGCGCCTTCGGGTCGTACTTGCGGAAGGAGAGCTTTTCGGTCTGCTTCTTCGGGTTCTTCTTCTTGACGTAGAAGAAGCCGGTGTCGGCCGTGCTCACGAGCTTGATGAGGACGGTGTTTTGCTTGGCCATGGCCTTGTTATCCCAGGACTAAAAGATCAACGCAACGGGTGTGCCCACGGTGTTCCAGCGTGAAACGCGGCTAATACGCGAAACGCCCCCGCGCCCGCCCCTGACTATTCGGCAAGAGCGGACCGGGTTGGAACGCCGCTATTCGGCGTAGCTGTGGAAAATAACCGGGTTCGACGCGGAGTCAAGCCTGTCGTTGCGGCCAACCCCGCGCCGAACCTGCTTTTTTCCATCGTCTTGCGGCGTATTAGGCCGCCGGACGCTCTTCAACGCCGACTTGCCACGTCAGCAGCCAAGGCTGTTGCGACGACAGAATGCTGGGAACCCACGGCGCGCCGGGACCGCTGGCCATGTAAAACTGCGGCTGCAACAGGTAAGTTTTGTCTGCCCCGAACCCGCCATAGGTCACTGAAATCGTGAAAGTGGAGGCCACCGCCAGACTGCTGCTCACCGACGTCTTCAGCGAGCCGCCGACGTCGAAGCCGAGAATTTTATTCATGAATTGGCATTTCACCGACCCTTCGATGGTCAGCGTCGAGTCGGAGGAGACGGTGCTGGAGCCCTGCGACTGCAATGAAATCGAGTCGACGTTGTCCGACACCTGCATCGACGGGAAGGAGGTGGCGGGAACCGATTGAAGCTTCCACGACGGGGTGGTGTAATCGTTCCAGGCGGCGGGACTGGTGGTGGACGGCCAGGCCACCGTGGGCGCAAAGCCGGCCAGCGTCGCCTGAATCGGGTCTTTCGGGTTAATCGGCGTCGACGGATCGGCGATATTGAACTCGATGGCGGCGAAACCGCCGGGATTCGCGCCGGAGCCTTGCATCAGTTCCTGGAACACGACGCCGGCCGAAACGCCGCCCCCGCCCCAAGTGGCGACCGTGCTTTGGTTCAGAATATAGTTTGGCTGATAGAACAGCAGCCAACCGACACTGGCGCCGTGAACCGCCTGACCCAGGTTAAAATTAAACGTGTTGCTTATGCTGCTTTGCTGGGTCAGCCCGCTGCTTTGGGTCGCGGCGTAGGTGACGCTGGTGGAGCAAATCGACAAGCTGCCGCCGACTTTCAGCGATTTACTTGACGTCTGGTTGGTGGACGATGAAGCGCTGGAGCCGTACGACACCGACACCGACGCCGACGCCCCCGATGGCGCATCCGCGGGATAAGGCGGCAGGCCCGCCACCACTCCCAGCAATTGCCATGTGGTGATGGCGCATTGGATATCGTCCGTCGGCCAAGCGGCGACGTCGTTGACCGCCTGCGCCGCGCCGGGCTGCAAGGTCAGATTGAACGCCGGCATCGGCGCGGTGAACGGTTCGATGAACCAACCCACAGAATCGAGCCAAGTCTCGCTGTTGACGCACGCCACGCCGACAAGCCCAACCTGATACACCCCGGCCATCGACCCGTCGGCGGCGTATGTCGGCATCGGCAGCAACGCCGCGGTCTGGCTGAGCACCCAAATCGCCTGGTCGTCGTTGTGAACGTTCGGCTCGTTAAGATAGTTCCCCAGCGGCGGCGTGAGATTGGTCCACGGACTGATGGAGCCGCGGGCGGGCGTCGGGGTCAGATCAATGACCGCTGCGGTCACGGTTCCGGCCCGCGCGGCGGCGTCGTTAATCGGTGTCGCATTCACCGGCGTTACAGCGACCGTCAGGCCGTTGGCGGCCTGAACGGTTGTTCCCGGCGTCGCCGTCGTCAACGGCAGCGAGCCCCAAGCCACCCGCACCGATGCGCCGCGACCGCACGAAACCGGGGCGGCTTCGCTGTAAAGCGGCGTTACGGTTCCGGCCGCCGGATCGTACAATTGCACTTCCAGCACTTGCCCGAACCCTGGCCCCTCGGGCAGATCATAAAGCAGCGCCACCGCGATTGCGGTCGAGGTCACGCCATTGTCGTCGAGGGTTGATCCGGTATGGACGACCGCGGCGTCCAGGCTCAACAATGAACAGCCGGCCGGCAATTGAATCGGCGTCAAAGTCTCGCCGGCCGTCATCTGCACTTGCTGGCCGGAGGTCGTCAAAGCCGGCGCAAAACTGCATGACACCGGATTAACATAAATATTCACGTCATTAGTATTGCCCCAAAACATATAGATCGTTTCATTAATACTGGCGGACGTGAAATCCGTTAGCGCCGCAGTCGGTCCATTTTGGATATTTAACGTCGCCGTTTGATTGTCTGATGTTTTGGTGAAGGCTGCCGGCCCAGTGAACAACGAGGTGAAATACGACAATGTCGGCGCTTGGGCGCCGTCATAGGACGCCGCCCAAAATATCGTGGCGGTGACGCCTTGCAGCACTTCGATACGGGGGTAAAAACAAACTCCAGGTTGCATTGCGTAAACCGGCTGAACAAGATTCACCGCCGACACGCCCGACTGCACAATATTGACGGTCGGCGGCTGGTTCGCCAAACCTATCGCATTACACTGAAACTCCAGCGTTGAGTATAAGTAGCCGTTTCCATCAATCAGTTGTCGAGGAATGACCATCATTAGATATTCGCCAACCAAGCCCGCCGCTAAACGAGAATATTGAAGTAAGTCTTCGTTACAGAATTGCGATAACGGTACGGGAGAGGCGGTTTGAACATTCACCGCGCTATTGGCAAATGTATGATAATAAGCAGGGTAGATCAAAGAGACTCCGCCAGCTTGACCAGTCATATTTTCCCCCATCAGCATTGAAAAATGAAAATTATTTACGCCGCTATCGTGCGATGCGCCTTTTCGTGAATACTACAAAACATCAGTTATGCAAGTGAGATTGTATTTTATTTCAAACTTAAAATCTTAACTGTGTAATTAATTCTTATGTATTCTTTTGTCAGTTCGATATAGGCAATTTAAAATTGCTTACCCGCCGTGTCCTTTTCCGCCCGCCGAACGGCGACAATTGATTGCAGTGAATATTTGCTTTTCCGAATTATGTATGTCTTATAAATTGTTCGCCCTTCCACTAGGGGGTGGACGCGCCTCGCCGACTCAGAACCGCCCGCCCGGCGTTTGCCGCTCGCCGACGCTCCGCTCCCTTGCCAGCACCCCCGGCGATTGGTTAACTTGCCGCCCGACAGCCGACATTTCCTTGGCCGACACCCCGCTCAAGAGGCGCCGACATGGTTTCCCTGTACCTGTTGATCGACACGATCCTCGGCATATTCGTTTGGCTGCTCATCGCCTCGGCGGTGCTGAGCTGGCTGGTGGCGTTCAACGTCGTCAACACCCGCAACCGCGCCGTCTACGTCATCGGCGATTTCCTCTATCGCGTCACCGAACCTCTGCTGCGGCCGATCCGCAACCTGCTGCCCAATATGGGCGGCATGGATTTTTCGCCGGTGGTGTTGATTCTCTTGGTGTTCTTCGTCCGTAACCTGCTGGCCGAATATTGGCCGCGCTTCTGACGCCCCGGCTATCATGACAGCCCCTTCGCCCTTTTCCGCCGCGCCGGGCGGCGTGCGGGCTTCCTTGCGGGTCACGCCCAAGGCGTCGCGCAACAAGGTGGGCGGGCTGGCGGAGCGGGCCGACGGCGGCGTCGCGCTGAAAGTCGCGGTGACCACGGTTCCCGAAGACGGCAAGGCTAATCAAGCGGTGATCGACCTGCTCGCCAAGGCGTGGAAAACGCCGAAATCGTCGATTTCGGTGGCGGCGGGGGCGCAAGACCGCAATAAGATCGTTTTCGTGGCCGGCGACCCGGCCGACCTGTTGCCGCGGCTGGAGGCGTCCGTCGACCGCGGCTGAGCCTTCATGGTTGGGCGCCGAGATTTGGCGAGAGGAAAAGCAGCGATGTCCCAGGCCCGCATTATCGACGGCAAGGCTTTCGCCGCGGGTTTGCGCGCCCGCGTCGCCGCCGGCGCCGCCGCGCTCAAGGCTTCCCATGGCGTGGTCCCCGGTCTGGCGGTCGTGCTGGTGGGGGAAGACCCCGCCAGTCAGGTCTATGTCCGCTCCAAGGAAAAGGCGACCGAAGAAGCCGGCATGCGCTCCTTCGATCATCGCTTGGCGGTCGACACGCCCGAGTCGGACTTGATCGCGCTGATCCATCGCCTCAACGCCGATCCGGCGGTGCATGGGATTCTGGTGCAGCTCCCCCTTCCCGGCCATATCGACACCGCCCGCGTGCTGGCGGCCATCGACCCGGCCAAGGACGCCGACGGCTTTCACATCGTCAACGCCGGCCTGCTCGCCACCGGCCAGCCCGGCGCGGTCGTCCCCTGCACGCCCTTGGGCTGTCTGCTGCTGGCCCGCGACGTATTGGGCCATGATCTGCGCGGCAAGCGCGCGCTGGTGCTGGGCCGCTCCACCATCGTCGGGCGGCCGATGGCGCAATTGCTGCTGCAAGCCGACTGCACCGTCACCATCGCCCATTCCCGCACCCATGACCTGCCCGGCGAATGCCGGCGGGCGGATATTTTGGTGGCGGCGGTCGGGCGGCCGGAAATGGTGCGCGGCGATTGGATCAAGCCGGGGGCGACGGTCATCGACGTCGGCATCAACCGGGTTCCGGCATCTGAGCCCGGCAAGACCAAACTGGTGGGCGACGTCGCCTTCGCCGAAGCGGTTCAGGTCGCCGGGTCGATCACCCCGGTGCCGGGCGGCGTCGGGCCGATGACCATCGCGTGTCTGATGCTCAACACCCTGACGGCGGCGGCGAAGACCGCCGGGGCCGCCCTGCCCGCCGACCTCGCCGTCTAGAGAATTTCGCGATAAACGGAGCGTCCGCCGATGATTACCGTCTACAGCCGCATTGATGGACGGGTCGTCGAGCAGCCGCTGGCGGCGGGAGACCCGTTGCCGGCGGGCGCCGTGTGGGTCGACCTGCTGCGCCCCGACGACGCCGAGCGGCGCGCTGTGGCCGCCGCCTTGGGCTGCGACTTGCCGACGCGCGAGGAAATGCGCGAGATCGAAGCCTCCAGCCAAGTCTATGTCGAGGACGGCGCGATTTACCTGACGGCGTCGGTGATCGCCCGCGCCGACACCCCCCACCCGGAACAGGGCGAACTGACCTTTGTTCTGACCCAGGGCCGAGTCGCCACTTTGCGCTTCACCGAGCCGCGCTCCATCGCCTCCTTCGCCGCCCGCACCAATCGCCAGCCGGAATTGCTCGCCAGCGCCGAGGACGCGCTGTTGGGGCTGCTCGACGCCGTCATCGACCGCGTCGCCGACGTGCTGGAGCTGGTGGGGGCGCGCATCGACGCGCTGTCGGCGCAAGTGTTCCGCGATGGACCCGACGGCGGCGCGGTTAAACGGTCTTCGCCGCGCTCCGGCGAGCTGAAAGACGTCATGCGCGGCGTCGGGCGGGCCGGCGACCTGACCCACAAGGTGCGCGACAGCTTGGCGAGCCTCGACCGGCTGGCGGCGTTTCTCACCACCGCGGCGGCCGACCGGCTGAACAAAGAGCAAAAGACGCAGTTGAAGACGCTGGCGCGCGACTTGCGCTCGCTCAACGAGCATTCCGGCTTTTTGGCGCACGAGGTGAACTTTCTGCTCGACGCCACGCTGGGGCTCATCAACATCGAACAGAACAACATCATCAAAATGTTTTCGGTGGCGGCGGTGGCCTTCCTGCCCCCCACCCTGATCGCTTCCTCCTACGGCATGAACTTCCAGCATATGCCGGAACTGGAATGGCAGTGGGGCTATCCCATGGCGCTGGCCATGATGGCGCTGTCGGCGGCGGCGCCCTTGTGGTGGTTCAAGCGGCGCGGCTGGCTGTGAGGCTCAGCTCCGCCGCCCCCGCCGGGCGCAACGGCTGG
>CALGOL010000469.1 GCA_937960755.1 uncultured Azospirillum sp. | reverse complement strand
GGCATACGAGATTACAAGGTGACTGTAGTTCAGACGTGTGCTCTTCCGATCTGGAGCTGCGGCGCCGCACGCCTTTGCTGGCCGGACGCGAACCCGACTATCGCGACGCCGAAGTTCCCGCGCTGGGCCATGTGGTGCGGTTGACGGTGGGCAAGCATGCATCATTGCCCGAAGCGGTCGCGGCGTGCGGCGAGCTGCGCCGAGCGGTCGATTACTGCGCGCCGTTGCCGTTATTCGAATAACGCAAGACAGAAGCTTTATCGGTGAAGGGCCCCTTTGCGGCGGCGAATAAAACCGCTATATCGTTCACCGCCGTCGTGGTGGTGCAAAGCAGCAAAGTATCGGTGACGGCGCCCCTAAGACGGCCTGTCTTTTGCTTTTTTGCAGCAAAAAATACGTCGTCGCCGTGAAAGATTATGCTATGGCGCGCGTGCTTGTTGTTGATGATGATTTAACAGTGCGGGAGCTTGTTACGCTATTGGCGGAGCGTGACGGCCACGAAGTTTTCACCGCCGAGAACGGCATCCAGGCGGTCAAGATGCTGCGCGACCATGCGGTCGATTTAGTCATCACCGACATCATGATGCCGGAACTAGACGGCTTCGGCGTGGTGCAGGTGGCGCGCAAAGTGCAGCCCGACGCGCGCATCATCGTCGCGTCGGCGGTGGGTGAAAAAGTGCCGGAACATTTGACCGAAGCGGCGTTTCGCAAGCTGGGAGTGGACCGCTTCGTGCCTAAGCCGTTCCGCGCCGCCACCTTGCGCGCCGCCATACGCGAAGCGCTGGCCTAGTCCGCGGCGAGGCGGCCGATCTGGCGGCCCAATTACGCGGCCCGATTACGCAAATGACGGCAGACCCGACGGGTGCGGGTCGGGACTGACGCTATGCACGTCCAACACGGCGTCCCAGCACGAAAACAGCGCGTCGACGCAGCGCGGATCAAAATGGCCGCCCTTGCCGTTTTCCAGATGCGCTCGCGCCGCCTCCAGCGTCCACGGCGCTTTATAGCAACGCGCCGAGGTCAGGGCGTCAAATACGTCGGCCACGGCGACGATGCGGCCGGAAAGCGGGATCTCTTCCCCCTTTAGACCGTGGGGATAGCCCTCGCCATCCCACCGCTCATGGTGCGACAGCGCGATTTCCGCGCCAAGCTGAATGAGCGGCGAGGCGCTATCCTTCAAAATGTCATAGCCGATAAGCGTATGCTGCCGCATCACCACTTTCTCTTCCAGCCCCAAAACGCCGGCCTTCAGCAAGATAGCGTCTGGAACCCCCAGCTTGCCGACGTCATGCATCGGCGCCGCACGGAAAATTTCCTCGGCGCGCTCTTGCCCTAGCCCCAAGGCCTCGGCGATCAATTGCGCATAACGCGCCATGCGTTCGAGATGCGCGCCGGTTTCGGGATCGCGGAATTCCGACGCGCGGCAAAGCCGCATCAACAATTCCAACTCACGGGCGCGAATCTCGCGGGTCGCGGTCTGCACCTCATAGGCGAGATGCGCCGCCCGGTCGCTCAACAGGCGCTGGCTTTTGCGCAGCGCCAAAATATTGCGCACCCGCACGCGGAATTCGGCCGGGCGCAGCGGCTTGTTCAGAAAATCGGTGGCGCCGTGCTCCAGCGCCGCCATGCGGGTTTCATTGAGGCAACTGCCGGTAATCATCACCACCGGCACGTCGCGCAAGCGCTCGTCGCAACGGATGCGGCGCAGCACCTCCAGCCCGTCCATTTCCGGCATCATCTGATCCAACAGCACCAGATCGGGTTGCTCGCGGGCCAGCCAAGCCAAGGCTTGGGCGGGCCGGGTGAAGCACACCGGCGCGCACCCCTTGATCCGGCTGATGACGCCCGCCATTAACGACGTGTTGGTCGGGTCGTCGTCGATGACGACAACCTGATGCTCCATATCGTCCGCGATCTCCAAGACGTCGCCCAGCATTTCGCTTCCATCTCGCCTATTCCGCCGAGGGTCGGCGGACGGGCCGGGCCGGCCACTGATGAACTCAACCAATGAGTGCGTGTCCATGCGCCGTCCCCGCTGACCGGATTGGGGGCTTCACGTCGAAGCCGCCACCGAAAAAACATGCCTATCCGCGGCGACTGAGGTGTGAAACACCTGAAACCGCGGCACAAAAGGTTAATTGCAAACGCCGGGCCACAACGCGTCGTCAACCGCGCGACGGCAAACAACGAAAAGTCGATTAACAAATATTAGGATTTGCATTTTGCATGGCGTTCTGCAAACGACGCCTGCACAGGCCGTCGCAAATTACAAGGAAGCTCGATTGAGAATTTAATCGCTCGAGACTGTTATTTTTTTGCGCAAAATTATTCGCGCCAGAACGTTGTCGATGGCGCAATTCCTGGAAGGCGAAGCGCATGCTATGTGTTATTGATTTTTATATTTCGCAGTCTCGAAAATAAATAATCATTCACAGAGAAAATAGATTTAATATTGTGGCGCGCTCTTTTTTCGTATCGACGCCCATAAAAGGTAAAATTATAGTGAAGCCAAGCCCGTTCAAGCGGGCGCTTTCGCGGCGATCCGGAAATTCGACCACTCGATGAGCCAACAGCCCCATCATCCCGATCCGATGCGCGCCAGCGCAGCCGTCGGCCCGCGAACCAAGACGACTTGGAGCATCCGCGGCAAGCTGATTACCCTTTTCGTCATCATTAAAGTCGTGCCGCTGCTGCTGCTGGCTTGGTTTGCATGGCAGGGGCAAAACTGGCTGGCGCTCCGCGTCTCCGACAGCATCGTCGACATGTTTGAAGACATGCGCGAAACCGCCCGCGCCGTCGCCGACAGCATGGAAAAAAAAGCGGTTGAAGCGCTGGACGATTCAGCCCGCGAGTCGTTGGAGCGGGTCACCACCGACACCGCCCGCGCCGTGGCGCAGTTTCTTTATGATCGCGACAGCGACATTCGCGCCGCGTCGGCGCTGGAGCGCGACGAAGCGGCCTTCCGCCGGTTTTTAGAATTGCGCACCCGGCGCATTGAGCGGCACTATCCTTGGGTGCTGAACCCGACGCAAACCGCCTGGGTTCCGGGGCCGGAAGCGACGCCGCGCTATTACCGCCCCAACGCCGAGCCCAGCGTCGAAGACAACAAACGCAGCTTCAGCTATCGCCAACCTGACGAACGCGGCGTCGTCCAAGACCGGCCGCTGTTCTTGGAAATGACTTTTGTCGGTCTGGACGGCAAGGAGCGGGTCAAGGTCACGACGTCGGATTTGACCAGCCCGGAACTGCGCGACGTGTCGCGCCGCGACCAGACATTCGTTAAGGCCGAAACGTATTTTCAGCATCTGAAGGATCTGAAGCCGGGTGAGATTTACGTCTCCGACGTTATCGGCGCTTATTTGCCGTCGAAAATCATCGGCCCCTACACCCCGGCCGCGGCGGCCAAGCGCGGCGTGCCGTTCGCGCCGGAAAAATCCGCCTACGCCGGCACGGAAAACCCGGTGGGCGAACGTTTCCGCGGGCTGGTGCGCTGGGCGACGCCGGTGGCGGAGAACGGCGAGATCGTCGGCTGGATCACGCTGGCGCTCGACCACGATCATTTGATGGAGTTCACCGAGCACATCCAGCCGACCAATGAACGCTACACCCCGATTTACGACGCGCAATCGGGCAACTACGCCTTCATTTGGGATTACAAAGGGCGGTCGATCGTTCACCCGCGCCATTACTTCATCGTCGGCTACGATCCCGAAACCGGCGACCCCGCCCCGCCGTGGATGGACGCCGCGCTTTACGCCCAATGGCGCGCCAGCGGCAAGACGCTGGCGGCGTTTCTGGAGACCGCGCCGACGTTCCTTGACCAGTCATTGAAGAAAAAAGGCGCGGCGGAACAGGTGCGCGACGGCTATTTGGGGCTGGACTGCCGTTATCTCAACCATGCGCCGCAATGTTCCGGCTGGATGGACTTGACCGCCGAGGGCGGCTCCGGCTCGTTTGAAATTTTGTGGAGCGGGCTGTGGAAGCTGACCACCGCCGCCGCCATCCCCTATTACACCGGCCCTTACGGCAAATCGGCCCGCGGCTTCGGCTTCGTCACCATCGGGGCAAATGTCGACGACTTCCACCGCGCCGCGACCGAAGCGAAAAAAGCCGCCGACCAGATCGTCGCCGAACGCGGCGCGCAGTTGCAGGGGCAACTCACCGACGTGATCGACTTGATTAACCGGCAGGTCGACATCATCGCCCGGCAGCTCACCGGCTCCACCGCCATCATGACCTTCCTGGTTATCGGCGTCGCGGTGTGGATGGCGTCGGTGTTGACCCGGCGCATCACCACGGTGGTGGACGGCATCCGGCGCTTTGAAAACGGCGAGCTCAGCCGCCGTCTGCCGGTTTCCGGCAATGACGAAATGGGCCGCCTCGCCCAGTCGTTCAACAGCATGGCCGACCGGGTGGAGGAATCGATCCAGCGGCTGAAGGAGGCCAAGACCAAGGCCGAAGAAGCCAGCCGGATGAAGACCGAATTCCTCGCCAACGTCAGCCACGAATTGCGCACGCCGCTGAACGGCGTCATCGGCTTCGCCGAATTGATCCGCGAGGACGCCGAAACCGAAGACATGCGCGAAAACGCCGAGGTGATTGAAAAATCCAGCCGCCACCTGCTGGAGCTGGTTAATTCGATCCTCGACGTCGCCAAGATCGAAGCCGGCGCGCTGTCGATCAAACTGGCGGAGGTCGATGCGGCGGAAGCGGCGCGCACGGCGGCCGTCGCCCACACCGCGTCCGCCGCCGCCAAGGGGCTGAGCATGACCCTTGACGTCGCCGACGACATGGCGGCCGTCGTCGTCGCCGACCCCACCCGTCTGCAACAGGTGCTGCACAACCTGATTCACAACGCGGTGAAGTTTACCGAAACCGGCGGGGTGACGGTCAGCCTGACGCTTGCCGCCAATGGCGGCGCGGCGGAGTTCGCCGTGCGCGACACCGGCCCCGGCATACCGGAAAACATGCGCGAAGCGGTGTTTGAAGCCTTCCGTCAGGTCGACGCCTTCGTCACCCGCGGTCAGGGCGGCGCCGGTCTGGGGCTGGCGCTGGCGCGCTCGCTGGTTCTCGCCATGGGCGGCGAATTACGCTTGCAATCGGAACTCGGCGTCGGCAGCGTCTTCATTGTTTCTTTACCGATCGCCGCCAGCCGGTCGGCGGCGCCGAAGATGAACGTTCCTGCGACGACACAGGCGGCGGCCCAGACGGCGGCCCAGACGACGATATCCTGAAAGAAGACCCGCGATGAGCTCTCAATCCCTCCGCGCCCTGGTCGTTGACGACATGCCGGTGAATCGGCTGCTGGCGGTCAAGCTGCTGGCGAAAGCCGGCTGGACGGTGGGAGAAGCGGACGACGGTCCAGCGGCGTTGACGTGGCTTGAGCAAAACCCCGACGCGCTGGAATTGATGCTGTTGGACATCTCCATGCCGCAGATGAGCGGGCAGGAGTTGTGCCGGGTGATTCGCGAACGCAAGCTGGGGGGCGACGGCGTGCGCATCGTCGCCTACACCGCCCACGCCATGCCGGAAGACGCCGCCTCCTTCCGCGCCGAAGGTTTTGACGCCGTGCTGGTGAAGCCGATCACCCGCGCCGCCCTCGCCGATACGCTGACAGGCCTGGGTCTGAGCGGCTGACCGGGGCGGAGCCGTTGCTCAACGCCGGACCACGGCGGCGGCCCAGGCGACGCCGCCAAACGGCGCCAAAACCAGCATCCAGCCCGGTTGCAGCGCCAACCCGGTAGGAACCGCCGCCGCCAGCAACACGGCGACGTGTC
>CALGOL010000468.1 GCA_937960755.1 uncultured Azospirillum sp. | reverse complement strand
GCGACCACCGAGATCTACACTCTTTCCCTACACGACGCTCTTCCGATCTTGCAAATGAGTTTCATTTCTGGTTTAAGTCGGCCTGTTAGGACTAGTCCTAAAGAAGTGATTTTGCCGGATGGAAACGCCCATGCGTCCTTGCTCCCGCCGCGCCGCGCTCGCCGGCTTGTCCGCATCTTGCGCAGCACTCGCCGTTGGCGGCGTCGCCCCGCCGGCTATCGCCGCGGCGCCGCTGCGTGAATTGACGTTATGGGGGCCGCCGGCTGGGCCGTCGGTGACGCTGGTCCACGCCATCGCCTCGGGCGCCTTGCAGGGGATCGCCGACAAAGCGGTTTTCAAGGCGTGGCGCAATCCGGACGAACTGCGCGCCGGCTTGACCTCCGGCACCATGCAGACCTTCGTTTTGCCGGTGCAGACCGCCGCCAATCTGTTCAACCGCGGGCTTGGCGTGCGGCTGGTCAACGTGATGACCGACGGTCTGCTTTATATTGTCGCCGCCGACCCGGCGTTGAACGCCATCCCGGCGTTCAAGGGCCGCAAGGTGGCGCTGCCGTTCCGCGGCGACACTATGGAGGCGACGTTCCGCCGCCTGCTGCTCGCCCACGGCATGGCGGGGGAGGCGGACGGGATCATGCAATTTTTCGGCACGCCGATGGAGGCGATACAGATGCTGATCGCCGGCCGGGTGGACGCCGCCTTGCTGCCGGAGCCGGCGGCGTCGGCCGCCATCTTGCGCGCTTCGGTGGGCGGCCAGCCGCTCAACCGGGTGATCGACGTGCAAAAAGCCTGGGCGGCGGCCACCGGCTTGCCGCCGTCGCTGCCGCAAGCCGGCTTGGGCGTGTCGGAGGCTTTCTTGCGCGACCATCCGGAAACGGTGGAGGCGCTGCATGTCGCTTTGGAAGGCGCCGCGGCGGCGGTTAACGCCGAACCGGCCCGCGCCGCCAATGACGCCGCCCCGGCCTTGGGCCAGCCCCAGCCGGTGATTGAGGCGTCGATTCCCTTCAGCAGCTTGCGGGCGGTGCGGGCGCGCGACGCCCGGCTGGCGCTGGAGAACGTCTTCGGCGCGGTGATGGAGCTCGACCCGAAAATCATCGGCGGCAAGCTGCCGGGCGACGATTTTTATCTATAAGCGCGGATGGGCTGCGATGACTTTGGCGATGACTGTGGCGGCGGCGTTGACCGACCGGGCGGGCCGGGTCGGGCTATTTTTGTGGTCGGGCTGGGCCGGCGTCGCCGGCTTGGCGTTGTTCGCCGCACTCTGGCAGGCGGGGCATGAGGCGTACGGCGCTTTCATCCTGCCGTCGCCCTTGGCGACGCTGCAAGCGGCGGCCGACCTAGCGCAGGAGGCGGAATCCTGGCGCATCGCCGCCCAAACCGCCTTGCGGGCGGTGGAAGGCTTTGCGCTGGCCGCACTGGTCGGGACGGCTTGCGGCATGGCCGCCGGCTATTCCCCCGCCGCCATGCGTTTGGCGCGGCCGATTCTGACCGTCTTGCTGGGGGTGCCGCCCATCGCCTGGATTGTTTTCGCCATGATCTGGTTCGGCTCCACCGACGGCATGGTGATTATGGTGGTGCTGGTGGCGGCGACGCCGGTGATTTTCGTCGCCGCGGCCGAAGGCGTCATGACCCGCGACCGCGGGTTGGACGACATGGCGCGCGCTTTTGGCGGCGGCGCCTGGGCGCGCTTCAGCAGTTTGGGGCTACGGCAGGTCGCGGCGTTTTTGTTCCCCGCTTTCACCGTGGCGCTGGGTGCTGCGTTCAAAGTGGCGGTGATGGCGGAATTGCTGGCCAACACCGGAGGCATCGGCGGCGAGCTGGCGATGGCGCGCAGCAATCTTGACGTCGCCCGCGCCATGGCCTGGGTGCTGGTCGCCGTCGCCGGGCTGATCGCGGTGGAATACGGCCTTGTCCATCCGGTGCGCGCCGAGTTTGAACGCTGGCGCGACGCCGCCCGGCCGTGGGGGGTGAAACGCTAAACCCATGCGCTGCGCTAGGGCAATCGCTTGAGAGGATTAATGCCCTTCTCCCCCTGCGGGCTACGGCGTTTACACATCTTCTAACTAATTGATCTTGATTAACTTTATTACGTCACCCCGGCGAAGGCCGGGGTCCAGAGCAAATCGGATAAGTATCTGAAAAGGCTGGATTCCGGCCTTCGCCGGAATGACGGTGAAAAGTCAAAAATCAGGTCAAAGCGCAAGATGTGTGAATCCGATAGCCCGCAAGGGGAGAGGGATACTTTCCTTCACCCGATCGCCCCGCCCCGGCCTTGACAATTATCAAGGCTGAGCGCCACCCCTCTCCTTATTAAATGCGAAAGAGAGTCATTTGCATTTTTGCGGGGGATGGGATGTCGAAGATCGGCCGTGCGGCGGTGAAAAAAAGGGCGATGAAAAAGGGCGCGGGGCTTATCGGGGCTGGATTAACGGCGCTGGTTCCCGGCTTGGCGCTGGCGCAATCGGCGGCCCCCGGCGCCGTGGTGCTGGAGCCGATCACCGTCGATGGCGGATCGGCGAACGCGGCCGAGACCGCCCGCCGCAAGCTGGAGGCCATCCCCGGCGGCGCCTCGGTCATCGACACGCAAAGTCTGTCCGGCAAGGCCGACCTCACCTTGTCCGACGCGCTGAAGACCGCCCCCGGCGTGGTGGTGCAGAATTTCTTCGGCGGCAACGATCAGCCGCGGGTGCAAATCCGCGGTTCCGGTTTGCAGCAAAACCCGGTGGAGCGCGGCATGCTGGCGCTGTGGAACGGCTTGCCGCTCAACCGCGCCGACGGCGCCTATATCGTCGGGCTGGCCAACCCGCGCGGGGCCGAATTCATCGAAGTCTACCGCGGCCACGCCGCCAACCGGCTGGGGGCCACCGTGCTGGGCGGCGCGGTCAACTTCGTCTCCCCCACCGGAATTTCAGCCCCTGGCGTCATGGTCGGGACCGAGTTCGGCAGCTTCGGTCAATTCAACCTCAACGCCCAAGCCGGCGGGCGCTATGGCAAGGCGGACGGGCTGGTTCAGGTAAGCCGGTCGCAGCGCGACGGCTACCGCGATTATAACTCGTCGGAACGCACCAGCATCGACGCCAACGTCGGCGTGCAGTTAAGCGACAATGTGGCGGCGCGCTTCTTCGTCGGTCACACCGATCTGGAGTTCGATGTCGCCGGCCCGATCACCAAGGATTGGCTGGAGCACAACACCCGCGCCAACTACACCGGCCCGCGGGTGGTCAACGGCGTCGCCGTCGCCCCCGGCCCCAACGTGCTGCGCGACCGGCCGCAGCGCGACACGCGCCAGACCCGCGGCGGCGGCCGGGTGTCGGCGTCTTTCGGCCCGCACCTCATCGATGCGGCGCTGGGCTACGCCTACACCGACGACGAATTCCGCTTCCCGATCTCGTCCGGCGTGCGCGTCACCACGGGCGGCGACTTCACCGCGACGGCGCGCTACGCCTACGCGCCTGATGCGGCCCAGCCCCTGCCGCTGTTCGAAGCGACGGCTACCTATGTCATCGGCGCCGCCGACCGCGAGGATTACCTGAACGTTTCCGGCGCCAAGGGGGCGATGTTCGGCCGCAGCCGGCTGGAGGCCGCCACCTTTTCCGCCTCCGCCGGGTTGAACCTGCCGTTGGGCCATGGCCTGACCCTGTCGCCGACCCTGGCGGGATCGCACGCCAGCCGCGATAATGAAGACCGCTGGGGCGCCGCCACCCGTCCGACCAACGCCTATATGCCGACCAACCCGACCCGCGCCTTGCCGAACGGCGCGGTGGCGGCTGGGAACACCAGCTACTCGCGCGATTACAGCGGCTTCACCCCGTCGCTGGGGCTGACGTGGCGGCCCGACGCCGACCAGATGTTCTTCGGCGCGGTCAGCCGCGGTTTTGAGCCGCCGACCCACGACGATTTGCTGGCGACGGTCAACGGCACGCCCAACAGCAGCCCCGGCCGCCCCAACCCGGCCAATCCGGCGCAAGCCTCCCAAGCCTACCGCACCCCGGCCTTGGAGGCGCAAACCTCCACCACCGCGGAAATCGGCTGGCGCGGTCGGGTCGGGACGGTGAAGACCGACGCGGTGATGTATTACTCCTGGCTGAAGAACGAGTTGCTCAGCCTGCGCGACGCCACCGGCGCTTCCCTCGGCGCCGTCAACGCCGACGACACCCGGCATTTCGGCGTCGAGTTCGGCGCCACGGCGCAATTGAGCGAAACCGTCAGCGGCCGGCTGGCCTACACCTTCCAAGACTTCCGCTTCCATGACGATCCGGTGCGGGGAAACCACCGGCTGGCCGGCGCGCCGCCGCATGTCGTCAGCGCGTCCTTGCGCTGGAAGGCGCTGGAGGATTTGACCTTGCGGGCGGAAGCCGATTGGCGCATCGCCAAGACGCCGGTGGACAATATGAACACGCTCTACGCCGACCCGTTCGTGACGGTGGATTTGGGCGCGCAGTATGACTTGAACGAGCGTTTCTCGGTCTATGGCGAAGCGCGCAACGTCTTCGACGCCACCTATGCGTCTTCCACCTTGATTGTCGATCAGGCGAACCCCACCCAGGCGGCGTATATGCCGGGGGACGGCCGCGCCTTTTACCTCGGCCTGAAAGCGAAATTCTGATGTCGGAAGAAGCGCTCGCCCTGCACGGAATCGGCCATTCCTACTTCGGCCGCATGGCGGTTGAAGGGGTGGACATGGCCTTGCGGGCGGGGGAGACCACGGCGCTGGTCGGCCCGTCCGGTTGCGGCAAAAGCACCCTGGCGCACATCGCCGCCGGGGTGGTGGAGCCGTCGCGCGGGCGCGTCGTCCGCGGCTATCGCCGCCACGCCATGGTGTTTCAAGAGCCGCGGCTGCTGCCTTGGGCCAAGGCGGCGGACAACATCGCCTATCCCTTGCGCTTGGCGGGCGGCCTTTCCAGCAGCGCAAGGCGGGCGCGGGCGATGGAAGCCGCGGCGCGGGCGGAGCTGGAGCCGGCGGATTTAGCCAAATACCCGGCGGAGCTGTCGGGCGGCATGCGGCAGCGGGTCGCCATCGCCCGCGCGCTGGCGGTCGAACCCGACTTCGTCTATTTCGACGAGCCGTTCACCGCGCTGGACGCCGCCTTGAAGCGCCGCATGCAGGATTTGGTGATCGCCGCTGGCCGGGCGGCCCACTTCGGCGCGCTGTTCATCACCCATGATCTGATGGAGGCGGCGCGGTTGGCGCACCGGGTGGCGGTGATGGACGCCCGCGGCCAAGGGATCGCCGGCGAACGCCCGGTTCCCGGATCGCCGGGGGAGCGCGACGACGCCGACCTCTTCCGGCTGGCGCACTTCTGGCTGAAGGACGACCCGCTGTTCCGCCACATCAACGATATCGACGAAAGGCGCACGGCGTGAGCGTAAGAAATTGCCGTTCGGTCAAGCAGGCGCTTGCTGGTTTTTTGCGTCATTCCGGCGAAGGCCGGAATCCAGGGCGTTTCGATAACGCGCCTGAATCGCCCTGGACCCCGGCCTTCGCCGGGGTGACGACTAATTGTCGGGGTGGGTGATGGCTGTCAATCCCTCCGCTCCCGCGTTCTTAACCGTGCTGGGCGACGAAGGCTTGCGGCCGTTCTTCCCCTTGGCGGCGCTGCACGCCGCGCTTTGGCCGCTGCTGTGGACCGCCGCTTGGGGGCTGTCGTTGCCGGCTGCGGCGGGACCGATCACGCCGGGAACCTGGCATGTCGGCGAAATGGTGTTGGGAACCTACGGCGCCGCCTTGCTGGGCTTTTTGTTGACGGCGGTCCCGGAATGGACCGACACGCCGCGCTTGCGC
>CALGOL010000467.1 GCA_937960755.1 uncultured Azospirillum sp. | reverse complement strand
TTTAAACCTGAGCCCGCCACCTCCGCCGCCGCCCGTTCGGCGTCGCGCACCAAAGTCGGCAGACGGCGCAAAATGCCGCCGGCGGCGCTCAGCGCCTGCACCGCCTGAGCCTCCGGCCCGCGGTTCTCCCGCATCCATTGCTCGATCAACGGCCGGGCCAGTTCCCACATGTTGATGTTGGGGTTGAGCGCGCGGCCCACCCCTTCCGCCGTCAGCATGCTTTTTTGCAGCAGCAGCAATTGCGGCTGCACCTCCATGTCGAACTGTTCGGTGACGGCGAACAACTGCGCCAGCAGCTTGCCAACCGAAATCTCGTTCAACGGCTTGTTCAGCAGCGGCTCGCCGATGGCGCGGCAGGCTTGCATGAACAATTCCATGTTCTGGTGCGCCGGGACATAGCCGGCTTCGAAATGCACTTCGGCGACGCGCCGGTAATCGCCGGTCAAAAAGCCGATCAGCATGTCGGCGAGATAAGTCCGGGTGGCGTGGTCCAGCCGCCCCATGATGCCGAAATCCACCGCGGCGATGTCGCCATCCTGATTGACGAACAGATTGCCGGGATGCAGGTCGGCGTGAAAGAAGCCGTCGCGGAACACTTGGTTGAAAAAGCCGGCCGACGCCTTGGCGAGGATGACGTCGGGGTCGAAGCCGGCGGCGCGGATGCTGTCCAGCTCGTCCACCTTGACGCCGCGGATGCGCTCCAGCGTCATCACCCGCCGCGCCGTGCGGTCCCAATCGACCAGCGGCACGTTGAAGCTGCTGTCGCCCTTGAAGTTGTCGCGCAGTTCAGAGGCGGCCGCCGCCTCCATCCGCAAATCCATCTCCAGCCGCGAGGTGCGGGCGAAAGTGTCCACAATCTCCACCGGCTTCAGGCGCTTTAACTTCGGCAGAAGCCGCAAGGCGCCGGTCGCCAGCCAATAGAACAGGTCGATGTCGCGCTCGAACGCCATTTCGATGTCGGGGCGCAGCACCTTGACCGCCACTTCACGCCCGTCGTTGGTGACGGCGAAATGCACTTGGGCGATGGAGGCCGCCGCCATCGCCTTGTCGTCAAAGCTGTGGAACAGCGCCTCCACCGGCCCTTCCAGTTCGGCGGCGACGATGGCGCGCGCCTCGACGCCGGGGAAGGGCGGGAGCTTATCCTGCAATTCCGCCAGATCGGCCGCCATCTCCTCCCCCACCAGATCGGAGCGGGTGGAGAGCATCTGACCCAGCTTGATGAAGCTGGGCCCAAGTTCCGCCAACGCGCGGGCCAGCCGCTGGCCGTCGCGCCCCGGCACGTTCTTCTTCGCCGCCAGCCCCCAGAACAGGGCCAAGGTCGGGGCCAGCAGCGCCGCCCGCTTGGGCAAGGCGTCATGGCGGGCCAGCGTGCGGGCGATGACGGCGAGCCGGGTCAGATTGCGCAGGGTGCGGATCACGACGGAAGATTCTTTTGCTAGAAAAGGTTAAAGGCGCCAGCCCGAATGAATGGCGGCGATGCCCGCCGACAGGTTGCGGTATTTGACCGAACCGAAGCCAGCATCTTCAATGCGTTTCGCCAGTTCGTCTTGCGTCGGGAATTTACGGATGCTTTCCGCCAGATAGCGGTAGGAGCCTTCGTCCTTGGCGATCATCGACCCCAGCCGCGGCAGCACCTGGAAGGAATAAAGGTCGTAAAGCTCGCGCAAGCCCGGCACGACGACGCGGCTGAACTCGAGGCAGAAGAAACGGCCGCCCGGCCGCAGCACCCGGCGCGCCTCCTGCAACGCCAGATCAATCCGGGTGACGTTGCGCAGGCCGAAAGCGATGGTGTAGGCGTCCACCGAACGATCCTGCAACGGCAGGCATTCGGCGTTGCCCACCGTCCACTCCACCCCGGTCAGCAAGCCGCGGTCGACGCCGCGGTCGCGGCCGACCCGCACCATGGATTCGGTCAGGTCGCACACCACGGCGCGCCCGCCGCCGGCCTTTAAAAAACGAAAGGCGATATCGCCGGTGCCGCCCGCGACGTCGAGCAAGGTCATGCCCGGCGTCGGCTTCACCATGTCGATCAGCGCATCTTTCCACAGCCGATGGATGCCGCCCGACATCAAATCGTTCATCAGATCGTAGCGTCCGGCGACGCTGTCGAACACGGCGCGCACCAGCGTCGCCTTGTCGTCGGGATCGATGGCGCGATAGCCGAACCACTGGCTTTCAGGGTTGGCGTCGCGCTGGGCGGCGGATTGCGGAGCTTCGTTCGTCATGGCGCGGACCATAATCGGTTTTGGGGGCGGTGCAAACGGGTTTGCGCCCCATCCATAGGATGATGCGTAGCGCGACGCCTTGGCGTTGGGCAAGACCGGATGGCGAAACGCCGCCCCAACGATAAAGGGCCTTGTTTGCCCGGCGGCGGCGCGCTACCCCTCAAGGCCGCGTAATTGCTGTTAAGGGAATGCGAAAAATGAGCCGGGACGCCGAAACCGACGCTACCGAAGACGCGCAGGCGGCGCGCCGCAGGCGGCTGAAATTCCGCTCTTGGCATCGCGGAACACGTGAATCTGATTTATTGCTCGGCAGTTTCG
Organism: uncultured Azospirillum sp.; assembly: GCA_937960755.1. GTDB lineage: Bacteria > Pseudomonadota > Alphaproteobacteria > Azospirillales > Azospirillaceae > Azospirillum. The sequence goes on along the minus strand of CALGOL010000467.1, from coordinate 454 downwards.
CCGACGCGCATCTCGATCATTTCACAGTCGAACAGTTAGATCGTTTCGAGGCGATCTTAACTGAAGAAGATCCTGATATCTATGATTGGATGAATGGTCGAGCACCCCTGCCGGAACGTGTCGATCATGATGTTATGCATCTGATGTGCAACTTTAAGTACAAGCCGCGCCAAGGTTCATAAACTTGTCGCGCGTCAATTAGCACGTTCTGTTTCGCTTGGTTTTTTGCGAATATAAGTCGCCGTCAATCGGGCGGCGCTCTACGCCGACACGAGGCCGGCAATTCGCATGGACTCTCCTTTAAGTAGCTTGGGCCAGTTAAGCAGCGCTCACCCCAACGACCGCCGCAACGGCGCTTTTTACGCCATCGCCGGCCTCGCCGCCGCTGTGGCGCTGGCGGCGGCGGTGTGGCTCGTCGCTGCCGCCTATCTGCGTCAAGCCAGGGCCGACGCTG
>CALGOL010000466.1 GCA_937960755.1 uncultured Azospirillum sp. | reverse complement strand
GGTCGCCGCGGTCGCCGCGGCGGCCTCGGTGTCCGCCGGCTGGACGGCGGAACCGGCGGTGCGTCTACGCTTGGACGACCATGGCCACCAACGCCCGCAGATTCGCGAACGCCTGCCGCATGAAGTGATCCCGCCGCGCGTGCGTTTCGGTCAGTCCTTGCGGGTTTACAGCTTCACCGATCCGATCAGCGAGGTGGCGAGGGTCGACTACACTCTGTCGCGGTTGTGCCAGCGCGGCGCGTTCATTCAAGAACTAGATGGGATGTATTGGGCGCAGACGCCGGAACGCCGCTTGGGCGTGGCGTTTTCCGGCGGCGCTAATCTGGTCGACCCGCAAAAACGGCGGGAGAAAGCCACCGTCTATTTTTTTGACAAGCAAGATTCCTACTGCACCGTTTATGCCGCGGCGCAGCGAGATGTGATGAACCGTTTCGTCGCGCCGGGCTCCCGCCTGCCGGTGCTGGGGCCGACCGGCATTCCGGCCCCGCCCCAACCCGGACAAACCGCCCCCGACGCGCTAAATCAAACAGTTGCGCCGAGCGGGCAGGGGATCAGCCCAGGCGCACCGCCGTACCGTTGACCGACACCATCAGCATGCCGTTTTCCTTGCCCAGCACTTCGTAATCGACGTCGATGCCGATAATGGCGTCGGCGCCGCGCTCCCGCGCCGCTTCTTCAAGGTCGGCGAAGGCGGCTTCCCGCGCGTCGCGCAGCGCGTTTTGATAACCGCCCGCCCGGCCGCCGACAATGTCCCGCACGCCGGAGAACAGGTCGCGGAAGATGTTGACGCCCAAGATCGCCTCGCCGGTGACGATGCCGAGGTACTGAACGACTTTGCGGCCTTCAACGGCGTCGGTGGTGGTGAGCAGCATGGCGGGCGGTCCCTTTTCAGGCGAGTTTCGAGAAGTCCGGTTTGCGCTTTTCCAAGAACGCCGTAAAGACTTCCCGCGCTTCCGCCGATCCCAAACGCTCCTGGAAGCAGGCCAACTCGGCGTCCATGATCTTGTGCAGCGCTTCGGCGTCGGGCTGGCGCAGCAGGCGCTTCATCGCCCGCAACGCCGCCGCCGGCTTTTCCGCCAGATGGCGGGCGCAGGCCAGCGCCGAGTCGTAGGCGTCGCCTTCGCCCACCACTTCCCCCACCAAGCCGGCGGTCAAAGCGACTTCGGCGTCGAACGGTTCGCCCAGCATTAACAGCTCCGCCGCCAGTAGCCGGCCCGCGCGCTGCGGCAGCAGCAGGCTGGCCCCGGCCTCCTGCACCAGCGCCAAATTAATGAACGGAAACTGGAAGCGGGCGGTTTCATCGGCGAAAACGAAATCGCAATGCAGCAGCATGGTGGAGCCGATGCCGACCGCATGGCCCGACACCGCCGCCACCAGCGGGGTTTCCAGCGTGCGCAGCCGGTGGATGAAGCGCGGTCCCGGCGCTTGGCCCGAGGACGGCGGGCGGTTTAGGAAATCGCCAAGGTCGTTGCCGGCGGTGAAGCTGCCGCCGCGACCGGAAATCAGCACCGCCCGCACCTGCGCATGCGCGTCGGCGAAATCCAGCGCGTCGGCCAGATCAGCGTACATCGCCCCGGTGATGGCGTTTTTCTTGTCCGGGCGGTTGATGCTCAGCAGCAAAACGCCGTCGTCGATTTCCGCTTCCACATGGCCGCTAAGGGGCTTCCAGCCTGCAGCAGGAGTGTTCATGATCGCCTTCCAAAGCCTTAGTCAAGAAATTGACGTATACGTCAACTTAACCTGATTGGGAAGACGATAAACGGCGATCCGCCGAAGGATCAGCCGTTTAGCGTCGTCGCAACCGGCTCGACGGCCGGCTGCGACGATGTTGGCGCGGGAACGGATGACGCGGCGTCATCCGCAGACCTCAGGCATGACGAAAAACGAAGACGTTATGCGTGATAGACGATGTTTCCTGACTGCATTCCAGCAGGAACTTCACCTTGGTTTCGGGGTTGGCTAAAACCGCGCACTCTCGGGTATCGTTCATGTAGTTTTTCTTACCGTCGTTTTCGGCTAAACCGTCGAAATGCTTTTTCAAATGCTCGTCCGCCGGCAGTTTCCAGTTATCTTTCTGCCGAATAGCGACGAAAATTCGATTTTTCGACGTTGGCGCATAGCGGGCGATAAAAATGCAGAGCAAATCGGCGTCCATGCCGGTGACGCGCATAATAAACCCGCCCTCGGAATCTTCCATCCCCCAAGGAGTGTTGATATGAAGCGCGGCGGCGGATTTTCCCGGCGGTATGATCGTGGGGACCGTATTGCGGAATTCACCGTGGATCGTGAAATCCCCCAATAATTCAAGCGTATAGTCAGAATTGTTGTCAATCGTTATAACGTTGGCCGTGCTGGCGGATGAACTGGCGCACATCCTTTTTGCGGCTTCGTACGCATCTGTCCGGTTATCGTAGACAGGCACGGCGAAAGTGGCCGGCGCAGTCAGCGTGAGGGTGGCGAGCAAAGGATAGTGATCGGAGCACGGCACCGTAAACGAACGCGAATCTCCTATGTTGATCCTATCGGGGTCAATCATTGAAAGCACTTGACCGTCTGGATCATGGTTTAGAGTAATGGTCCATTGCGTTAAAATTTCAACCTTTTCAATTTTCCAGCCATGCTTTGATGATAATATGTAATCATATCTGGCGGGATAAGTTTGCTTAAATTTTTTTGCTAAGACATTATTTTCAGGATCACAGGTATATCCCGGATTCTTGGCGTCAAATACTGCTGCGGTGTCGTTTAAAATACCGAAGTTATTTATTAGCTTGTTATATTCATGAGCGCTTCCAGAACCGTCTATCGCTGGAACATTCAAGTCGCCAAGCACCACCGCCGGCAACTCTGGATAGAAGTTGTGAAGGTCGGCTTGAATTTGCCGAAATTGGCTTTCGCGAATGTCATCTTTGTCATCATCAGCTTGCGTGTGAGTAAAGAAGACACGAAAACTGAACGTATCGTCAACCTTAATGCATGCCTTTATAAATCCCTTATTCGAAAGGTATTCATCCTTTACCCGCAACACGTCCTTAATGCTCGGGCGGTCATAAGTCAGGGTCGTTCAACGCTGGCTGTGTGCAGGTGAGTCGGATATGTCACGCTTGACG